>NZ_JADBUB010000113.1:0-66866 GCF_020245865.1 Microcystis sp. M169S2 | reverse complement strand
TTTTCCCCAATCCCTAGAAGTCACCCTGAGAAACAGTCACTTCCCTGAGAACGATAAAAAACTCAAGAATCTATAGGAGTATAGCAAAATGTCTAACGAAACCGTCACCTATTCCCTAGAATCCGTCCTGACAAGGATTGAGAGTAAAATCGACTCCCTGGAAAAACGGATGGATGAGAAAATCGACTCCCTGGAAAAACGGATGGATGAGAAAATCGACTCCCTGGAAAAACGGATGAATGACAGATTTGACAAGGTAGATGAGAGATTTGACAAGGTAGATGAGAGATTTGACAAGGTAGATGAGCGGTTGACGAAACTGGAGATAGGCCAAGCTGATTTAAAAGGCGATACTAAGGTATTAGACGAGAAAATCGAGGGATTAACGGTACGGGTTGCTTATCAGGAATTTACCAACCGGGGGATTCTCATCGCTTTGGTGGTTGCTGTCTTGGGAGGTGCTGCTAAACTTTTTGGTTTTTTCCCCAATCCCTAGAAGTTACCCTGAGAAACAGTTACTTCCCCACCACCCCACTTCCCCAAAAAAAATTTTTTCCAAGGGTGATAGGTTTTTTGAAACAAATGGGTAAATTGATTACAGACAAGAAAACATCCATCAGGAATACAGCTATGAACTCCGCTTTCAAATTCAAACTCATCCAAGCTCTCAACAAAAAGAACGGTAACAAAGGTTTCACCCTCATCGAACTCCTAGTGGTTGTTATCATCATTGGTGTACTGGCCGCCATCGCTCTCCCCAACCTCCTCGGTCAGGTGGCCAAAGGCAGACAAGCTGAAGCTCGCACCAACCTCGGTGTCGTTAACCGCGCCCAGCAAGTTAACCGCTTGGAAAAGGGTACCTTCGCTCTTCTGGCAGACCTTCCCGTTAAATTAAGTGGACAGTATTACGATTTTGCCGATTCGGCAACGCACACTACCACTGTACTGGTTAACGGTTCTGGTCAAAAGGCGGATGCCAAAAGTGCTTTTACTAATGACATTCTGGATTACAATGCCGCAGTAGGTCAACAAGGGGATGGAACTTTCACTGCTGTTATCTGCGAACAAACAACCAATCCCAGCGCCAATAACTTAGGTGCCCCAACCATTGGTACAGCGGCTGCAGCTGCACAGTGTGGTACCAACGCCACAACAGTCAGATAGATATTCTTCCCAGATTGCTTAAAAGCTTTCTGGCATAACAACCAAGAATTGATAGTTAGCCGAAGGTGACAGGAAAATATTCTCTTGGAAAATCTGCGCTCTTGGTTACTTTGGGGATGGGATTTTATCAGTGAATAGTAAACGGTGAACTAAAAACTCACCTCTGATAACAAGGACTGAATCTCAAACCTAATTTCTTAAGCTGAAAGCCTTGACGTACTGACCTTCTTTTTAGGTAAGGGAATTGCCAGATTCTTTCTTGGAGTCCCTTACCTATTGCCATAGGAAGCTGATAACTGAAATCTCCAACGCCCAACTAGAAAAATACAGACAATATTGCCAGGGCCTAACCATGAAATACCTTCTTTTTTTAGCAATTAAATCACAAGGGAAAAAAGCGAGGGGTTTTACCTTAATAGAATTGCTAGTAGTGGTGATTATATTAGGAGTTCTCGCCGCCGTCGGTTTACCGAATCTATTACAACAAGTCGCCAAAGGTAGGCAAGCAGAAGCACTGGCGATACTGGGACAAATCAATCGCGCCCAACAGGCTTATCGCTACGAAAATGGTATTTTTGCCAGGCTAAATCAATTACCCATTAGTGGCATTAACACCGCTAAATTTTATACTTTTAGCGATTACAATACCCCCTCCGGGAGCCCTCCTACTCTTACTCCCAATAATACTCTATCTTCCTATCGAGCGGTGGCAAAGCTTGAATTTGATAATGATATTAAAAACTATGCAGGGGGAGTCCGACTGATACCAGACGGGCGCTTATTGCCCGTTATCTGTGAGGCTAAAAGTCCTTTACAAGATAATGTTTTTGTGACCGGTGAGGCTGGTTGTAGTAGTCCCGATAGCATTGATGTTCCATCATCGGTTCAGCCGGGTAATTAATCCATGATCGCCTCCGTAGGCAAATCCATTACCTTAAATCCATTGTCAAGTTTACTTCTTGGGTGATCAAGGGAGTTAAAATTACTCCATGCCAATAAGTTTTTCAAATATGGACAAACTCCCTCAATGGGATTTACTTCTCAACAATAGGGAGGTTAATCAAAATGGTCAGTTTCCCGCTTAATATTCATTTACGAACAGTCTCTAAGTAAATAGTTATAATTAAATTGAAGATAGATTTTGCCTCTGATCCCCCCTGCCCCCCTTAATAAGGGGGGTGTCTGACAACTTTTAACACCTACCTACTTAAAATAACCGAAAAACCTTTTATTTTTGTTAATGTTATTGACTTTCGTTAAAAGCTATGCTAGGCGCTAAAAAATCTCTTAATCTATCCCTACTTAAAACTCTTGGTTTAGTCGCCGTCATCGGTGGACTAATCATGGTCATTGTGGAAATGCAACAGGAAAAGGTGAAAACCTTGACCAAAGAAAAGTTATTAGAAAGAAATTATAGTCAAGAATCTCCCATAGAAAATGCTCAGGTTCAGTTATTAAAAAATATGCCAGCTTTTGGCTTTGACAATATGTTAGCCAATTGGTCAATGTTGCAGTTTATTCAATATTATGGCGATGGGGATGCTCGCAAGGAGACTGGCTACGGTTTAAGTCCCGATTTTATGGAAATTGTCACTAAAAATGACCCGAAATTTGTCCGCGCCTATTTGATGATGTCCGTCCCTTCTTCTGTCAATGCCGGCAAACCCGAAAGAACAATTGAGATTATGAATAAGGGTTTATCAAAACTAACTCCTGATGTCATCGATGCCTATTTTATTTGGTTATATAAAGGAGTGGATGAACTATTATTTTTAGGCGATATTCCTGCGGCGAAAAAATCCTATCAAATGGCTGGCGATTGGGCAAAAATTGCTGGTAATGAATTTATCGAAAAATCCGCCAGGGGAACAGTAAAATTTTTAGAAACTAATCCCGATAGTCGCGCTCCCAGAGTTGGTGCCTGGATGTTAGTCTGGATAAATAGCCAAGACGAAGAAACCCGCAGGTTAGCTAAGGAAAATATCGAAAAATTGGGCGGTAAATTGGTGATTAATAATAATCAAGTGATGGCAATTCCCCCCAAGGATTAGGGGTTAGCCTATTTTTCATCCTGCCAAAACTTATGATTTAATAAGCCATCAATATCCTTAGCAAAGGGACAAACATCGGGAAACATAGCATCATATTCAATTCGCATATTCTCCACCGCTTCCTGATAACAATCATCACAAATATCGGTTAAAAAACTGCATAAACTAGGGGAATCGTTAAGGATATCTTTTAACTTAAATTGACAGCGTTTAATTGTGACTTCCCAACCTCGATAACAGTCGGACAAAGAAAGATAACGCCGTTTTAAAGAGTGTTCAAATAATGTAATTAAACGGTTTTTTAGTTCTCTTTTGTCTCGTCTTCCCAAAGATTCCACCTCCTCGATCAAATTCTCTAAATCAACTTGAGATAAATCCCCGGATTTTAATTGTTTGACCGTCTTCTCTATCCACAAAGCAAAATCTTGATCATAAAGATTTTTTACCTTGGCTAAAGTCATAATTTTGACCTCCTCTGTTGACTAATTACCTTCATTTTACCGAAACTTCGCCAACAATTTAAGTCTGAATTGGCGCTTACTTAAAACTTGCATTAAAAGTCGCTCGGTTTGGGTGCATCTCACATTTTCGGAAATACCGATAATCAGCAATTATCAGTCACTCTTAAACTGCTACAAATGTATGAACAGCCGCGTGTAAGCATCCCACCGAAAAGCTAATGCGCGAGGGGTTTGGGGACGGCACTTCGACACGCTCAGTGACCGCGCTTGCGTCCCCAACGGGGGGTTTGGGGGGTAGAATCCCCCAAAAGACTGGATTGATGACACAAACCTAAAAAGCACAGTTTTTAAACTGCACCGATCGAGGGATAATATAACCTTGATATTGACAATGGCGACTTATGAAAATTTTAATTATGGGTGGAACCCGATTTATCGGTGTTTCTTTGACTAAAGTGTTAGTAGAACAGGGTCATGAAGTAGTATTATTCAATCGTGGCAATAAACCCGCTCCGGTTGCTGGAGTACGACAGATCCACTGCGATCGCAAAGATGCAGCGCAACTGAAAGAAAAGCTTAAAAATGAGAGTTTTGAGGCAATTTTCGATAATAATGGCAGGGAATTAAGTGATACTCAGCCCCTCGTCGAGATTTTTAGAGACAGAATCCGGCATTTTGTCTATGTTAGCTCGGCGGGGGTTTATCTAAAATCCGACCAAATGCCCCATAAAGAAGGGGATAAACTAGACCCCAAAAGTCGCCACAAGGGAAAACATGAGACAGAAAACTATTTAAGCGAAATGGGTTTACCCTGGACTTCCATCCGTCCGGTTTATATCTACGGACCGGGCAACTATAATGACCTAGAAGCTTGGTTTTTTGACCGTTTGGTTCGTAATCGTCCTATTCCTATACCCGGTCATGGGGAACATTTTACCCAATTTGGTCACGTTGTCGATCTGGCCAAGGCCATGGCCGCAGTATTGGGTAATTCTCAGGCTATCGGTCAAGTGTATAATATTTCAGGCGATCGCTATGTAACTTTTAACGGTTTAGCAAAAGCTTGCGCGGCAGCCATGGGGAAAAATGCCGAGGAAATCGAGATTGTTAACTATAACCCCAAAAAATTTGACTTCGGCAAAAAGAAACCTTTCCCCCTGCGGGTTCAACATTTCTACGCTGATATTAATAAAGCTACCCGGGAGTTAAACTGGCAGCCTGAATATGATCTCGTCAGTGGTTTAACAGACTCCTTCCAGAATGATTATCTCGCTTCCGGTCGCGATCAACAAGAAATAGACTTGGCGATCGATGACCAGATCTTGGCAAACCAATAAAATTAATTTTCTGGTGGGGAGTTTTTTACTGATAACTGATAACTGATAACTGATAACTGATGCAGCTTTAACCGGTTATTGGACATTCCACCAACCGAAGGCCGGCCCGACAAAACGAATAACTAGCCAAACCCCAGCTAAAACTCCTATACCAATCCAGGCACCCCTAGTGGTTAACTTGTAAGCTTGGGATGCTTGACTTTTGGTAATCGGTAGCCAAGGCAGGATATTTTCTTCCTGTCCATACTTATCACCCAGGGCCGATTGACGACGTTTTGATTCACCCATACTAATGTCAGTTATTAAGAGGTTTTTCTCTGATTGTATATCGAAAGACAACAGGCCACACCCAATCCCAGTCCATCAAGGAGGGCGATCGAAACTGACGGCCGACGACCGACTATTATAAAATTAAAGGTTGCGACTGAAACGAGAATAATTATGGCAACCATTAACAGTAATTACTTAAAACTAAAAGCGGGTTATCTTTTCCCGGAAATTGCCCGACGAGTCCAGGCTTTTGCGGCAGCCAATCCTGATGCTAATATTATCCGTCTGGGGATTGGGGATGTCACCGAACCTTTGCCCCAAGCTTGTCGTGAGGCCATGATCAAAGCAGTAGAGGAAATGGGCGATCGCTCTAGCTTTAAGGGTTACGGGCCCGAACAGGGTTATGCTTGGTTACGGGAGAAAATCGCCGTCCATGATTTTCAGGCTCGCGGTTGTGAGATAAGTGCCGATGAAATCTTTATTTCCGACGGTTCTAAGTGCGATACGGGCAATATTCTCGATATTTTTGGAGATAATAACTCGATCGCTGTTACTGACCCAGTATATCCCGTTTACGTCGATACTAACGTTATGGCTGGACACACGGGAGAGGTCAACGACCGCGGCGAATACGAGGGCTTGATTTATCTGCCAATTACCGCCGAAAATAACTTTACTGCCCAGATTCCGGCGGAAAAAGTCGATTTAATCTATCTCTGTTTTCCCAACAATCCCACCGGGGCCACAGCTACCAAAGAACACTTGACAGCTTGGGTTAATTATGCTAGGGCCAACGGATCGATTATCTTTTTTGATGCGGCCTATGAGGCCTTTATCACCGATGCCAGTTTACCCCATTCCATCTACGAAATCGAGGGGGCGCGGCAATGTGCGATCGAATTTCGCTCTTTTTCTAAAAATGCCGGTTTTACTGGGACTCGTTGCGCTTTAACTGTGGTTCCCCAAAGTCTCACGGCCAAGGCGGCCGACGGCAGTGATGTGCAACTCTGGAAACTGTGGAATCGTCGGCAATCGACCAAATTTAACGGCGTTTCCTACATTGTCCAACGGGGGGCCGAGGCGGTTTATTCCCTGGAAGGACAAGCACAAGTACAAGAACTTGTCAAGTTTTATTTACAAAATGCAACAATTATCCGAGAAAAATTAACCGCCGCCGGTTTAGAAGTCCATGGTGGCGTAAATGCGCCCTACGTTTGGGTAAAAACGCCCCAAGGTCTATCAAGTTGGGATTTCTTCGATAAACTGCTACATACCTGTAATGTGGTGGGGACTCCTGGATCTGGCTTTGGGGCCGCCGGAGAGGGTTATTTCCGGCTATCGGCTTTTAATAGTCGTGCCAACGTCGAGGCCGCTATGGAAAGAATTATCGATAAATTTCCAGGCTAATCCTCAAGAGAGGGATGTTTGCGGAAGCATCCCCCAACAACCCCATCGGGAATTGATAGACTGGTAACTGCTCACCGACAACGGCTCACCGATGCGACCCTTTTGGTTAGAATCCTTACAGGTAGAAAGATTAACGATCGCAATTGCCGGCTTACCAGCAGCTCTGCAAGGGATCAAGTTGGTGCAGTGGTCAGATCTGCACTGCGATGAACAGCATTTGCCTGAAGCTGTCCTGCAAGAAGCGATCGCCATTACTAATCAGGAAAAACCCGATCTCATCTTCCTGACGGGGGACTTTATCACCTATAGTCCCAGTCCAATTTTTGCCCTAGTCGAGAGCATAAAAGCTCTCAAAAGTCAAGGGGGTATTTATGCTTGTTTAGGAAATCATGACAGTTATCTTCCCAACGCAAGGGAAACGGTCAGATCGGCCTTAACTAGCGTGGGAATTCGGGTACTCTGGAATGAAATCGTCACACCCTACGGCGAAAATTTTCCCATCGTCGGATTGGCCGATTATTGGTCCGGGGAATTTTTACCGCAAATCCTCGAGCAAATCTCCCCCGATATACCCAGACTCGTCCTTTCCCACAATCCCGATACAGCCATGATTTTAAAGGATTGGCGCGTGGATTTGCAGTTATCCGGTCATACCCACGGAGGCCAAGTGACTATCCCGGGTATCGGTTCCCTACCGATAATTTTAGAGGAACTTAGGCGATCGCTGCCCGAACCCTATGGTCAATGGGTTCCCCTTCATCGGCAGTTTAGCAGAGTAGTCCGATACTGGCAATGGTCCGAGGGATTTCATCGAGTCGGGGACAATCAACTATATGTGAATCGAGGCTTAGGAACCTATTTTCCCGGTCGTCTTTTTTGTCCCCCCGAAGTGACGGTAATTACTTTGATCAACAGTAGTCAGTCTTGAATCAGTTATCAGTTATCAGTTATCAGATTTAAGTTTTAAGTTTTAAGTTTTAAGTATGCCGCATTAAATCAGCTGTTGACTATCTAAATTACTCGTTAAGACTATCGGTTAATTTTTTTTCCAAAAAAGCTTGACAAAACCCCACGACTTGACAGATAATTTCTTATATAATGGGAATCCGTGCCAGCCTGCGACCCCCCTCTTTTCAAGTCAAATAAAGCCCAAAAAAATTAACCCCAAAAAGTAGTCGGTGAACTGAAAACTCACATCTGATAACTGATAAGCTGTTGACTATATAAATTACTCGTTAAGACTGCACCGGAGTTGGGAGCAGGGAGAGGAAGTTTGAGCATTTGTACTAAATTTCCAATATGCAGTTTAAATTCAGTACAGCTTAGAATTTTCCTACTGTCTTTTCACTAATTACTGATTACTGTTTACTGATAACTGAAAAAAACACTTATGACAGAAAATAGAGATAACTTCAACGAAACTTATAAAGCACTAATTGAGCGCATTGTCAATCTAACTTTAGAAGGAAAAATTAGGGCTAAATCACAGGTTTATAACCTTTTAGCCGAGGGAGTAAAAAATGGCACAGGAGAAATTTTTGAGCGTTGTTTAACCGAAAAAATGATCGTTACTCGCTCACAGTTAGAAACAAAAATTAAAGCGACTAGGGTTTTGCGGGCTTTGGAAACGATCGAAAGTGAATGGGAAAAATACCAAAAAACCAATCAGCAAAATTCTCTCACTGCAGCGGCGATCAATAATCTGGTAAAAATCGATCGAGAGGATCGTTTACTGACGTTAGTTAATTTAATTGATCCCAATCAAAATAATGCTTTAACCCTAGAACAATTACAACAGTTAGCCAAGCATTTACAGACAGTTGCTCAGCAGCGGGGAGAAGCGGATTTATGGCAAATTGCCACGGGGATTAATCTGGGGTTAAATACTTGGTCAAATTTATCGAATGATCTCACCAGTTGGCTGTACGAACAAAATCGCAATCTTGGTTTTACTAATGATAATGAGCGAGTGACCCCTTGGCAAATTTGGGCAAGTAAAGTTAATCCCTCTTGGTTAAAACGAGTCTTAGAAAGTTTAGCTAATCAACAAGCTTTTGATTCTATTACTCAGGATTTAACTTTAACCGATTGGGTAGAAACTGCTATTGTTTTTCAATATATCCAAAGGGGACTAATTAACTTTTTTGATCAGCGTATCTATAGCGAAAAATTAGGAGCAAAATTATCCATCTCTACCTTTCTCACCTTTGCTTTAATTTGGTCGCTGTTAACCAATAGTTTCGAGCAAGTTAGTAAAAATTCTCTCTATAGTCGGGGCTGTTTTCAGATGGCTTTACAAATTCTGAGAACCTTTGCTCAACGGGATTATTTTCCTTTATACGGGGGAATTTTTGCCTCCTTTTCTGGCAGTTATCTCAAGGATGCGTTAGACTATTTATCAATTCCTCTGCGTTATGTGGAAGGCACGGGAGAAAAGGCGAGAATTTTAACTTTAATTGCCTATTCTAATCGCATTCGCGGCGACTATCCACAGGCCAGAGAATGTCATCAACAAGCTTTAGAAATTGCCCGTCAACAACAGGACTCTGCTTGTGAAATAGCTAATTTAAACCATTTATCTCGTCTCAATGCTATCCAAAAAAACTATGCAGAAGCGATTAATTTAAGTCAGAGAGCTTTAATTTTAAGTCGTCAACAGGGTAATAGTTTAGGACAGGCTAACGCTTTAGCTAATTTGGGTTATAGTCAGGTACAGGAAGCGCAACAGTTAGAGAGATACGATCCCGAAATTTATCAAAGTTCGATCGAGTATTTACAGCAGGGATTAAAGTTAGCGGAAAGTCTCCAAGATTGGCAGAGTAAATCCCTTTGTTGTAGCAGTTTAGGTTTAGCATATCTTGTCCTTGAAAGAACCCAAGAAGCGATTAATATTCTCCTACAAGGATTAGAATCGGCCAAATACTACGGAGATGTATATCTGCAAGGTTTATTACTAACTTATTTAGGCGAAGCTTACTATCAAGACAAGAATTTTGAACAGGCAATTTATATGGGTTCTCTAGGAATGTATTGGCTACACGAAATCGGTGCAGTAGAATGGCGACAAGCTGCTAGTCTATTAACGGTTATTCGCGGCAAAAATATCGCAGCTTTTGAACAGACTTTCAGTCTGGAACGTTCCTCGCTGATTAAATCTATTGGACTGGAAGGCTACCAATATATCTCAGAAATCCTCAGCAAATATCAACAGGGTAATTAGGGTTTGCTGAATAAATCTAAAAACCTTATTGGGTAAGACTTTTAGACTTTTTTTACCTCAAAAAGTGCCAACCATTGGAGTGATCGGGGGTACAATTCTGGGACTTTTTCCCTGAAAATTAGGTAATTGACCAGATGAAAATCGCTAAAACCCCACACCCCACACCCCACACCCCACACCCCACACCCTGTCCCCACGAAAAACTTTTTCAGCAGACCCTAATTAGTGAATACACAGCATAAGTTATTAATTAATCTCTCGGTACTTTTTCCCCAACCCACAGGAATCAGTACCTACATTCTTAACCTCTTACCCTACCTGAAAAATTTAGAACCAACCCTACTAACAGCTAATAGTTATCCCGACTTTAACTGTTATTCTATCCCCAAAGGTCTCGGTCCTGATCGAGGAGCGAAAGGTCATTTAAAACGCTTACTCTGGACTCAGTTTCGGTTACCGTCAATTTACCGACAATTAAAGGCCAATTTACTCTTTTCTCCCCTTCCGGAAGCGCCGATAAATTCTCCCTGTCGCTTTGTCGTCATGGTCCACGATTTAATTCCCCTGCGGTTTCCCAGTCTTACTTCCCCCTTAACCCACTATTTCCGTTATTATGTGCCGCAGGTATTACAACAGGCAAAACATATTATCTGTAACTCTCAGGCAACGGCCAAAGATATCACTGAATATTATCAAATTCCCGCCGATAAAATTACTTCAATTCCCCTAGCCTATGATCATCATCACTTTCGTCCTATGGAAGATAATAAGCCAGAGCATCCCTATTTTCTCTATCTCGGTCGTCCAAATCCCTATAAAAATTTACCGCGTTTAATCGCCGCTTTTGCCCAACTGCCTCCAGATTTAAGCGATTATCATCTTTGGATTGCTGGCAGCTTTGATCGCCGTTATACCCCCAATTTACAACAACAAGCGCGAGAATTGGCAGTCAGCGATCGCATTAAATTCCTCGATTATATCCCCTACGATGAGCTGCCCAAGGTGATCAGTCAAGCCACTGCTTTAGTCTTCCCCAGTCTCTGGGAAGGCTTCGGATTGCCCGTTTTAGAGGCTATGGCCTGCGGTACACCGGTCATTACCTCAAATTTGTCATCTTTGCCCGAAGTCACGGCAACAGCGGCAATTTTAATCGATCCCTATCGAGTCGAGTCCCTGGCCGATGCCCTGAAAATTATCGCTCAAGATCGACAATTACACTCAAAATTAAGTTATCTAGGCAAAAAACGGGCCGATGAGTTTAGTTGGCAAAAAACTGGTCTAGCTACGGCAGCAATCTTAAATCAATATCTAGGGTGTGCTTGAAAAGTCTTACAGTGGGGACCCCAGACAGGTGACAGCGTTTCCCATCAAAAAATAATTTGACAGATCGGCAGCATTTGCTGTAGGATTGATGATCGTGACCTCAATTGGAGAGATGGCCGAGCGGTTGAAGGCGCAGCACTGGAAATGCTGTTTAGGGGTAACTTTAACGAGGGTTCGAATCCCTCTCTCTCCGTCCCCAAAGCATCTCATGTCTATGAGGTGCTTTTTATAACAGAGTATAGGAGTCAGGATTCTGAATTCAGGAGATTACTCTTATTTATTATCTTCTCCCCTGCTCCCCATCTCCCCATCACCCACTCTCCTATACTTTTCAAACAGGATTTAGTCTAATTCCTCGTCGGTAAACCATCTTTACACTTAGCTAACCACTCCAATAAACTATCTAACTGCTGTGGTGGTTTTACCAATCCTAAACCCCTAACCGTCACCTGTTTGGGACTATAAACAAAGCGTGATTGTATATGTTGGGGTAGGTGTTCTTGTAATAATTTCCACGCTGGTTCCTCCATAGGAGTTTCTAGGATAATATGCTGTTTTCCATCGGGTTTAATTCGCGAAAAACCGAGGGACTTAGCCAGATGTTTTAACTCGATTACCTTAAATAATTGTGCCACCGGTGCAGGAATTGCCCCATATCTGTCCACTAAATCCGCAGCAATTTGTCCTAAATTTTTCTGAGAATTGGCAGTAGCGATCGCCCGATAGACATCCATTTTCTGTTCCGGATCGGATATATAATCGTTAGGAATAAATGCCGTTAATTTCAGATCGATTTGGGTATCCTCCACTTGGGGAATTTCTTGACCTTGAATTTCCCGCAAAGCTTCCTGTAACATTTCCATATATAGATCAAAACCGATCGCTTCCATTTGTCCCGATTGTTCCGCACCCAATAAGTTACCCGCGCCGCGAATTTCCAGATCCCTAGTCGCTAATTGATACCCCGATCCTAACTGGGTAAATTCTTGAATTGCCTTTAATCTTTCCCGAGCGGTTTCTGTTAGTTCTGCCTTGGCCGGATAAAGTAACCACGCGTGCGCTTGTACTCCCGATCGCCCCACCCGTCCCCGCAGTTGATAGAGTTGCGCTAAACCGAATTTTTGGGCATCTTCAATGATAATCGTGTTAACTCTGGGAATATCTAACCCCGACTCCACAATAGTCGTACAGACTAAGATATCCGCTTCCCCATTATTAAATGCTAACATGGTGGTCTCTAATTCGGATTCATCCATACGACCGTGACCAATGGAAATTCTAGCACCAGGAATCATCCCTTGAATTGCTGCTGCTTTTTCTTCAATTCCCTCGATTCTGGGTACTACATAAAAAATCTGTCCCCCCCGATCCAATTCGTTGCGAATTGCCGTTCTAATCGCATCAGAATTATAACTGGAAAGGTGGGTTTGGATGGGACGACGAGAGGGGGGAGGTGTGGTAATTAAACTCATTTCTCGCACCCCAGAAAGGGACATATAAAGAGTTCGGGGAATCGGTGTCGCACTCAAGGTTAACACATCAATATTACTTTTAAAAGCCTTAATTTTCTCCTTTTGATTGACACCAAAACGCTGTTCTTCATCAATTACCAATAATCCTAAATCTTTAAACTCCACCGCTTTACTCAATAACAACTGAGTACCCACTACTATATCCAATTCCCCCGTTTTCAAGCGCTGGACGATATCTTTTTTCTCGGAATTGGTGCGAAAACGATTTAATAAACCCACATTAATGGGATAGGGAGCAAAACGCTCCTTTAGGGTGTGATAATGTTGTTGGGTTAAAATTGTTGTTGGTGCTAATAAAGCCACCTGTTTATGACCCGTGGTGACAGCTTTAAAAATAGCACGAATGGCCACTTCTGTCTTACCAAAACCCACATCCCCACAGACTAAGCGATCCATCGGGCGATCGCTTTCTAAATCCCGTTTCACATCCTGTATCGCTTTTAATTGATCAGCAGTGGGTTGGTAGGGAAAAGAATCCTCTAACTCCCGCTGCCAGGGATTATCCATCGGATAGGCAAAACCCGATTTTTGGGCGCGTTGGGCGTAAATATTGATTAAATCAACCGCTAACTTCTTAACTGACTTCCTAACGCGGGCTTTCGTCGCTTCCCACGCTTTGCCAGAGATTTTATGTAATTCAGGCTCTTGATTACCTGTATGACGATAACGGGAGAGATTATCAACAGAATCGGCAGGAACCCGCAATAATCCATCGGCATACTTAATAACTAGATAATCTCGACCTTGCACTACTCCGCTAATTGTGCTTTCCTGCTTTTCTAGTTTGATAAACTGTCCGATGCCATGGTGTTTATGTACTACAAAATCGAGGGGACGGAGTTTGTTCACGTCCACCTGTACCGAGGCTGCTTGCCGACGTTTGCGGACGTAACCGGCAGTATTTAAAAGATGTTGCCCGAAGAACTCTCGATCAGTAACGACGACTATGCGATAGGTGGGTAGAATAAAACCTTCTAATTCAGCTAATCCTGAGTATTTTAGGGCTGTAGCGGTGTTTTGAATTATTAAGCGCTCGATCGCCCCAAAATCAAGGGGATTGGGGATAAATTGGGCCGGACAGTCGTGTTCCTGTAATAACGAGACTGTGCGGGAGGGTTGGGCAGATATTAACCATGTAGCGTACTTATTTACTTTAATACCGCTATAAATCTCTCTTTTTCCCCGTAAAATTTCCGCTAGTTTGGCGAATTGCCCCGGATTGGTGGGAATCGGACGACTGGAGAGATTAAGACTATTTTCGGAGAGGTGATCGTCTATTTCTGAGAGGTAGAGATGGGGAAATTTAACCGATATTTCCAAAGATTCGCCAAAAGAACGGTGAATTTTCGGTAAAGGTGGTTCTATCTCTTGCCAGCGTTCCCCAATATATTCTATCCAGCGATCGCTTCTAGCTTGACAGCTTTCCAGTTCATCAAAGGCAATAAGGGTATTTTCGGGGAGATAATCCAATAAAGAAGCAGGTTGACGGAAGGAAAAGCCTAAAAATCGCTCAATTCCCTCTGGATAAATGCCATTAGCCAATTTTTCTCGATCTTCAGCCCCCAGATAATCGGCCACTTTCGGGGGGAGAGAAGGGGCAATCATCGCCGCGAAGCTAGTGGGAGTAAGAAGCAGATTGGGGATAGAATCGAGGGATCTTTGGGTGGCAGGGTCAAATTCTCGCAATTTTTCCAATTCATCGCCGAAAAATTCTAACCTGACCGGTAATTCGGCCGAAACCGGGAAAATATCAACGATATCGCCGCGACGACTCCATTGTCCTTCGGTTTCTACCAGTGAAACCCGTTCATATCCTAATCTAGCTAGGGTTAGATCGAGGTTTTTGGCTTCTATAACCCTTCCTACCGCAAAATTATCGCTATACTGCTCGAAAACGTCTCTAGGGGGTAAATGGGGCTGCAGGGCCTTTTCGGTGGTAATGATCGCCATTCCGACCTCTTGATGACCGATTAGTGCTTGTCCTGAGCTACGTCGAAGGGCCGATAATACCTGCATCTGTCCCCAAATCATCTCGGATTCCCGATTAAATCTCTCGTAGGGGCAAGCTTCCGAGGTGGGATAAAAGAAAACACCTTTCCACGTCATCGCTTCTAATTGTGCCGCCCAACGTGCCGCTTCCTCCAGATTGGCACAGATAATTAAAAGATTTTTTCCTTGACAACGGGCGAAAGCTGTGCTTATTAATCCTTTCGGTAAGCGGGCAAGGCCGGTTAGGGTTAAATTGCCGTTTTTCTCCAGTTTTTGGATAAGTTCGGCAGTTAATGGCGATTTTTCAATGTTGCGAATAACGGAGGCAAAAGTCATTTTTTAGTGTTCGGCACTCGGTTTTTGGTTAGGGTTTGCGGCAAAAAGTTTTTCGTGGGGGTAGGGTGTAGGGTGTAGGGTTTTACCCATTTTCAGGCGGTCAATTACCTAATTTTCAGGGAAAAAGTCCCGGAATTTTCCCCCCTATCACTCCCAGATACGGTACTTTTTGATTTCCCAAAAAGTCTAAAAGTATTACCCAACACGGTTTTTAGATTTATTCAGCAAGCTCTAGTTAAGCTCTACTGAATTTTTTATACTGCCTCTTGGGATTTTTAGTACAAATGCTCAGGCTTCCTCTCCCTGCTCCCAACTCCAGTGCAGTCTCAACGAGTATCAGTTGTGAGTTTCCAGTTTACCCAGTACTTTTTGGGGTTAATTTTTTTGGGCTTTATTTGACTTGACCAGAGGGAGGTCGCAGGCGCACGGATTTTCCATTATCTACATAATATCATGTCAAGCGTTGCTTGGCAAGAGAAAATTTTTTAATTGGGAGCAAAAGATCGATGGCAGAAAAACCAGTGCATCTATACCACAATATTTTCAGAATGATAACGATTCTCACCGACTGTGATAGGATCAAATCATAATCAGACTCAGTTAATCCGATGGGTAAAAATTTCCAGTTAACAGCGATCGCTTTAACGCTGACTATAGCCAGCTTAACAGCTTGTAGTGGTCCCTCGGTCAAGGAAGAGGAAGCAAAGACACCCTTACAGGTGACAGTCAGTATCGTACCGCAGGAATATTTCGTCAAACGCATCGGCGGTGATAGAGTCAGTGTTAATGCCATGATTCAACCCGGGACAGATCCCCACACCTATGAACCAAAACCCGAACAATTAAAAACCACAGCCCGATCGCAAGCCTATTTTAAAATCGGTGTATCCTTAGAGGATGCCTGGAAAGATCGCTTAAACAGTGTTAACCAGCAGATGTTAATCGTCGATACCAGTCAAGGAGTAGATAAAATCCCTTTGACAGCAGAACATAATCACGATCATGACCATGATCATAATCACGATCACGCTAAGGAAAAAAAACATCAAGCTGGAAAAAACACCCTAGATCCCCATATTTGGTTATCACCAAAACGAGTCAAAGCACAAGCAAAGACTATTTATCAAACCCTAGCACAACTCGATCCCGGTCAGGAAGCTATCTATCGGGCTAACTTTCAGAAATTCAGTCAGGAATTAGACGCATTAGATCAAGAAATTCGGCAAAACTTGGCAGGGGTCAAAAACAAAAAATTTATGGTCTTTCATCCCGAATGGGGCTATTTTGCCCAAGATTACGGTTTAGAGATGATTGCGATCGAAATCGACGGTAATGAACCCAGTGCTGCCCAGTTAAGTCAACTAATCAAACAGGCAAAAAAAGAGAATATTAAAGTTATTTTTGCTCAACCGGAATTTAGCCAGAAAAGTGCCGAAACTATTGCTAGGGAAATTGGGGGACAGGTAATCCTTATCAGTGCCTTTGCTCAAAATTGGAGTGAAAACCTGCGACAAGTTTCCCAAAAAATGGCCACAGTTTTAAATCAGTAATTGCTTGTATATGTCAACGATCATTACCATTAATAATCTCTGGGCCGGCTACGAACAGGAACCTATCCTCGAAGATATTAATTTAACCATTGAAGAATTAGATTTCCTGGGAATTATCGGCCCGAATGGAGGAGGAAAAACTACCCTCCTTAAGGTTTTACTGGGATTAATTAAACCTTGGCGGGGAGAAGTCAGTATTTTGGGGCAAAGTGTCGAAAAAGGTCGGGAATTAGTCGGTTATGTGCCGCAGTTTGTCGAATGCGATCGCTCATTTCCCATCACTGTGGGTGAGGTGGTGAAAATGGGGAGATTGAGCAGCAAAAAACTCTGGCAAGGCTATAGTAAAAAAGATGAGTTAAGGGTAGATAAAGCTTTAGATAGTGTGGGAATGTTAGCGTTGAAAAAAAGATCGATTGCTGAACTTTCGGGAGGACAGCGCCAACGGGTTTATATCGCTCGCGCTTTAGCAGTAGAACCCCGTCTCTTGATTTTAGATGAACCCACTGCTAGTGTCGATCCCCAAATGCGTGCTAGTATTTTTTCCCTGTTGCAAGAATTGAATGAGTGGATGACTATTTTAATTATTTCCCATGATCTGGGAACCCTATCTACCTATGTTAAATCGATCGGTTGTCTCAATCGTCGTCTCTATTATCACGGCCAAAAATCTCTCACTACCGCTATGTTAGAACAAGTGTATTGTTAAAAGGTTTCTCCCTTTCAAGAATAGTCCTAATAACGCAAGATTCAACGATATTTGTAAACTGCTAAAATTAGAAGGGTTTTCCCTTGATCGAATTACAGGTAGCCATCACATTTTTAAAAGAAATGATATTATTTTGGTCATACCTGTTCATAATAAAAAAGTAAAATCTGTTTATATTCGTCGAGTCCTTGAAATTATCGGAGACAACTAAAGATGAATTATCCAATTATTATTTATCCCTGTGAAGAAGGCGGTTTTGTCGCTGAAATTCCAGCACTATCTGGCTGTTTGGCTCAGGGTGAAACCTTAGAAGAAATCCTAAAAGAATTACTGATGGTAAAAGATTTATGGTTAGAAACAGCCCAAAAATATAATCAAAAACTTCCCAACTTAGAAACAGAGATAGCGAAAATCAAAGCATTAAGCACTGTATAGAGGAATTTTTGGGGAATGGCGATCGCTAATTGTCGTCTTGACTTAAAAAATAGTTACTTAACGCGCTTTTTTGCTTTTAATCATGATGAATTTGTAATTATTCTGCGTTACGCTAACACATCCTAGCGTGCTACTATTCTGGTCAGTGATTCTTTACAGTAACCAGACGCGATCGCAGATTCAGATGGATCAACAGTTTCCCAGTGTCGGTAGTCAGACAAAGGGACTTTTGGTTAATGCCGATGGTTCTGTGGATATCTATTTCGGGCCGAAACCGCCTGCTGGCAAGGAGAATAACTGGGTGCAGACGATGCCTGAAACGGGTTGGAATACGATTCTTCGGCTTTATGGCCCGCTTGAGCCTTGGTTTGACAAGACTTGGCGACCAGGGGAAATTGAGTTGTTGAAGTAGTCCTATCCAGAATATGGCTGGATCGCCGATCTGTTGCTTGGGTTGAGGTGATAAAATTTGGCGATCAAACTTTGTCAGAGAGAATGATTGCAGTAACTCGACAATTAGGTTATTATTTCCTATAGTTGGGTTGCATTTCTGAACCTTAAGCGACGAGAGTGGCGATCCCACTAAATCCTTTAGTCTGATGAGCATTGCAAACTTATAATGTCTATCAAGTTCCATAAAACCACAAGTATCTATTTTTATACACATATTTAACTTCTATTATAAATACATTCATTTTCCTATGAACATTGATGATTTTAAACACCTTTTTCCATTGCCAGAAAACTGGATCAATACTATCCTTCTATTGCTTTTCTTTGGATTTTTGCCATTCATTATTAAATCGATAACTCCATTAACTAAGTTATATTCAACCTTTAAAGAGTTTAAAGATCGCAAAATTCTTACGGAAAAATTAAGTCGAGGTGCATACGATAAAGAAACAATACAACAATCAACTAAATATTACATCAGTCCTAAGTGTTCAAATATAGATCCAGCCCAAGAGGAAGAAATACGACAAGCATTAATGGCGACAAGAGAAAGTTTATTTAAAAAAATAGATGATTTTTTAGATGATCATGATTCTTCTAAAAGACACTTACTCATACTAGCTGACTCTGGAACTGGCAAAACATCATTTGTTTTAAATTATTATGCTCATAATTTACGTCGAAGTCGAAACAAATCTCAAAATTTATTTTTAGTACCTCTCGGCTTGAAAGATGCTGATACACAAATTAGCGAATATGAAAATAAAAATGAGACTGTTATTTTTCTTGATGCCTTAGATGAAGATACGAAAGCGATTGAAGATCATCGTACACGCATCAGACATCTTATGGATGCTTGTCGAGATTACAAGCGAGTGATTATTACTTGCAGAACACAATTTTTTCCAAATGATGAAGAAATGCCTGTTGAAACAGGAATTGCTCGGGTAGGCCCTCGAAAAGCTGGAGAAAAAGGTGTTTATGAATTTTGGAAACTTTATCTTTCTCCTTTTGATGATAATGATATAGACCTTTATCTTCAAAAGCGTTTTCCCTTTTGGCTTTCTAGCAAACGGAAAAAAGCTAAAGAGTTAGCTTATCGGATTAAGTCACTAAGTGTAAGACCGATGCTTTTAGCTCATATTCCTGATGTTATTGAGTCAGGACACAAAATAACTCAATCTTACCAGCTATATCAACTAATGGTAGATGCTTGGTTAGAGCGAGAGTCTTCTTGGGTAAGCAAAAGTAAGTTAGGAGAATACTCAGAACGGCTTGCTGTAAATCTTTATGTTAATAGGGAAAAAAGAGGAATGGAGAGAATTCCTTCTCAAGATTTAGAGGGTTTAGCCAATGAGTGGAATAGCGATTTGACACGATGGGAACTTAGTGGAAGATCACTTTTGAATCGGGATGCACAGGGAAATTATAAATTTGCTCATCGCTCAATCATGGAGTACCTTTTTGTTAAAAGGCTACTTCAGGGAGATTTTGGTTGTAGTGGTGTTATTCTTACTGATCAAATGAAACGTTTTTTGATCGAAATAATTGCAACTGAAAGTGATAATCTTAGTATTGATGAAGCTTTAGAGTTTTTTTTAAAAATAGAAGTTTATATTGATTACGAAGATCGAATTATTTTAGAGAGAAATAAACAAAATGCTCTTGATCAAGCACCTAATGCTGATGACTTAGAAGAGTTGATTAATTCTCAAGACGACTTTGTCGTTAAATTAAATAAGTTTTACAACGACGCTATGATTTTAATTCATTTTTCTGGGATAAATCTACTTTTGTCTCGCGATATAGATAATGGGATAAAAGATGAACTTTTTTTGAAATTACAAAGTTCAGATTTAGGTTTTAGTGATTCCTATATTAAGCAAGTTCTTGAGCTATTACTCCCTGATTTATCTAATTCAAGAGAATCTTTTATAAGGGCTAAGACTAGATTAAATGGATTACGAAAATACTACATTGAACAACTAATAGGGAAGACAATTGAAATTGGACTAGATAAAGAAATTGAAAATAGATTAGAAAGCAGAATTGGAATAGAAAAGAAATCTAGCTCACAAGCCAAAATACATCAAGATGTAAAACGTTTTGTAAAACTTTATGGTATTCATGGGCTAATAAGTTTTTCTTTAATTAATCAATCGTCATTCTGCAAGATCGAGCCTTTGTATCCTAATTTTAATAGTTTTGTTTTAAGATTAATTCCCGAAGTGCAATCACCGATCTTGTAGTGCAATCGTTTTTGGGGAGGAGAAGGGGCGATCGTTTTTTTTGGGGAGGAGAAGGGGCGATCGCCTGCCCTGAGATTAATCTCTCAACAAAGCTCGAAAACCAGCTTGCTGAAAATGAATATCCGTTGTTAATGCTTCCGTTATTCTACGCTCTTCCTTTACAATAAAAGAAATACAGTCAACAATTCCCCAATTTTTATCGTTTCTTTGACAATATAGTTGAAAAGCTTTTTGATAAAGAATTTCCGATAAGGGAATAACTGTCACTGTTCTGTCCTTTTCTAATGAGGACAATAATTTAATTGACTTAGAGCGATATTTTTGTTTAGATAAAGCATTGCCAATCTCTAAAATAATGGCTCTGGTTGTAACTAAAGGTGTTTTTGAAGTTTTTAATTGTTGGGCAATGGCAAGTGCTTTATGATGATAATCGTCCGTAGATGAAGATAAAGCGATCGCATAACTTGTATCGAGAAATTTCTCAGGGTTCATGCTCTTTTTCTTCGCCATATAAATATTTATCTAGATTTTCTGACCAATCTGAGGGGCCGTCTAGTTGTAATGATTCTGCTGTCTCTAAAAAAGAAGTGAGTTCATTATTTTCATCCGATAAGTTATCAACAATAATGCGGACACGAGTATTAGCCTTCAATCTAACGGGTTGCTCTGGATGAAAGACCTTTCCGTCAAATAATGCGTTAATAGAATTAAGCATGATCTGTTGGTGAAATGATTTTTACTTGAAATATCTATATTATAAATGTAACACACCAAATTGATTGTTATTCGCTGTCATCTTGTTGGTTAAACTTTAAAGCTGCCGCTTGGGATAGGAACGCAAAGGGCGATCGCTTTTTGATGAGGAGGAGGGGCGATCTTGTAGGTGGCTCTTCGGGACTTGGTATGGTTCGATAGGGGGGCATAAATCGACTCAATCCTTATCTGGCAAGAGATTTAATTGATTAGTTCGCTCCAGATCGCCAACAATTGACAAAAATTGCGGCAATGTCTGTCTCTATAAAGGTTTCATTCCTTATAACCCCGTCCATTGCATAAGACAAACCGAAGAACCCGAAATCCTCGTGAACTTTATTTTAAGTCACCATGCCGAAGAAAAAATTATTCAACGCCAAATCTCTTTAAAAATATTGCAGGACATCCTCAATAATCCTGAGCAAATTTTAGAAGAAGATGGACTCAAAGTTTATCAAGGTACGTTTGTCGCCATTAACAATAAAACGTATCTTCTGAGAATTTACATTAATGACTTAGTTGAGCCTCAAAAAATTGTTACACTATATGTTACCAGTAAACTTAGAAAATATAGGCAGCTATCAAATGAAAGCTAAATATGATGCTGAAGTTGACGTTTTAACAATTACCTGGCATGACACACCCGTAGAAGAAAGTGAGGCAATCAGTCCGGGGGTTATTCTTGACTATGATCAAGCAGGTAATGTAATCGGGATTGAAATTCTTAATGCTTCTCGAAAAATCGAGAATTTTTCTCCGAATGTGCAGGTAGCTATTTCTTCTCGATAAAGGTGATCGCTGATCCTGTAGTGCGATCGCTGATCTTGTAGGTTGGGTTGAGGTGACAAAACCCAACATTGCTTTTATTTCTTACCTTAATTTTTGGGGTTTCACTTGTACATTTTATTCCATACCAATATCACTATCAAAGATCAGCTTTTCTGAAGCTCCCCACATCTGATCATAAATTCCTTCTTCAACATAACGGTGAAAACTGGAATATTGCCAATCTTTCGGAGCGTTTACTAATCCATGATGCACGGTATTCGAGATGATTAACAAAATCTCAATAAAAAACCCTTGACAAATCCCCGCCCTTGACAGATACTTATATATATAATGGGAATCCGTGCCTGCCTGCGAACCCTCTTTTTTTAGGTTAGATAAGCGTCAAAAAAATAAAAACCTAATACCTGACCAGCACTAAACAGGATAGGGTATGACAACTAAAGACTTATACGAACAGGACTATCCTGCTTGGTTAGAAGAAACGGCCAAACAACTGCGACAAAGACAGACAGATGTATTAGATTGGGAACATCTCGGAGAAGAAATCGAAGCATTGGGGAACGAACAGAGACATAAAGTAGATAGTTATCTCCTACAATTGCTCATTCATCTGCTCCTCTACCAATACTGGCCGGAGGAACGAGAAAGATGTGCGCGGGGATGGCAGGACGAAATCGGTAACTTTCGGGTGGAATTAGAACTTTTATTGGAGTCGAAAACCCTTTATAACTATTTTTTAACCAGAATCGCCGTTATTTACCCCAAAGCAGTGAAGCGAGTCCGACAAAAAAGCCAATTACCGGCCGCTATCTTTGCCGAAAGCTGCCCCTATAGTCCCGAACAAATCCTCGATTCCGATTTTCTCCCCTGAAATTCCGGCAGATTTTTTCAAAAAAACCCTTGACAAATCCCCGCCCTTGACAGATACTTATATATATAATGGGAATCCGTGCCTGCCTGCGAACCCTCTTTTTTCAGGTCAAATAAGCGTCAAAAAAATAAAAACCTGATAACCGGTCCCTAACTACCTATAAGCTTTTCACCCAATCACTAATCAACTGGTTAACCTCTGTGGGAATTTCATCGTGGGGACAATGACCGGCAGTTAGATAATATTCTGTCAGAGAAGGATAGTATTGACGGAATTTGGATCCGCGTTCCCTAGTATTCATCCAAGGATCCCCCTCACCCCATAACATCAACAGGGGACAACTTAACTTTTGCAGGAGAATATCCACGTTTTCCCCCCGGGGAGATTTAAACACAGAAGCAAAAACTTTGGCTGCTCCCGCATCCAGGGAAGGACGACGGATATCTTCTATTAACTGCTCAGTAATGGCACTGCGATCGAGATATACTTTCTCTAGGGTTTTGCGGATAGTTTTGGGTTGACGGGTATAGAGAAATAAGAGATAACTGGCCCAGGGTTGCAGCAAGATCGATCGCAGTAATTTTTGTGCTAAATTAGGCTGACGATTGCTTTCTGTATCGCTAAAGGGACCGGCACTATTGAGGAGAATTAATCCCCGAACATTCTCAGAGTGATTAGCAGCTACACAGAGAGAAGCGTAACCCCCCAGAGAATTACCCGCTAAAACCGTCGGTTGCCCCACAACTTCCTTGATAAAATCATTTAATTGTTGCTGCCAAAGATTGCCACTATAGACAAGATCCGGTTTAGCTGATCTACCAAATCCTAACAGATCGATCGCCCATACTTCCCATTCTGAGGCTAAACCTGACACATTTTTTCGCCAATGGTCGGTGGAAGCGCCAAAACCGTGGACTAATAGTAACGGGGGTTTTCCCGTGACTCTAGTACCCGCTTGCACATAGTGTATCGAATGTCCTTGCCATTGCCAATTTTGCCTTATCGTCAGAGCAGCTGTATTCATCGGCCGTTTTGTTAAGTAATGTGAATAATTCTTAGTCTAACCGATTGAGAAACTGGAGACAAAGCTAGAGATTTTTGACCAAACCCCTTGACTGAAAACGGAACTTGACATATACTTATATATATAATGGGAATCCGTGCCTGCCTGCAAACCCTTCATTTTTGGGCAAATAACCCTAAAAAACACTCTCAAAAAAATCTTGAGCGGGATTAATCTGCTGGTATGGGTGGCTAACCCCAGAGAATTACTCCTGAATCATCGGGACAGTTTTTTGCTAATTCTGATATAACAGCTATGAAGATTTTGACGATTTTACAGGGATTAATCGACAAAAATCCCTTAACTGAGGCGGATATAGAAGATTTACTAGAGATCGAATCCTTAAATTTTAGGGAGACTAACCCTCTGATCCTACAGGAAAGGGCGGAACTATTAACGATTCTCTGGCCGCGAGTCTGGCAAAAATGTCAGGAGTTAGGGATAAATCAGCCAAATCAGATTTTGATCAGCTGTTGGCGCTTGTGGATTCCTTGGGCGCTAGAGCTACGCAGCCACGCAAAACCGTTGATTCAAGGCATTTTGGCTCCCCAAGGCACGGGAAAGACCACATTAACATCTATAATGTCGATTATTTTAGCCTATTTTGATTTAAAAGTAAATAATCTCTCTTTAGATGATATTTATAAGACCTATAATGAGCGAATAAAATTGCGTCAAAAGGATGAAAGATTGCGCTGGCGTGGTCCACCTGGTACTCATGATATAGCATTAGGAATTAAAGTTTTAGAACAGGTTTGTCAGCAAGAAAGTCCGATTTTAATCCCGCGTTTTGACAAGTCCCTGCATCGAGGACAAGGAGATAGAATTGCAGCGGAACAAGTGGAACGAGTGGATATTCTTTTTTTCGAGGGTTGGTTTGTGGGCATGAATCCAGTAGAAGAAACAGTCTTTGATCATGCCCCCGATCCGATTAATAGCGAGGAAGACCGACAATTCGCCAGAGATAATAATCAAAGATTGCGAGAATATCTACCCCTCTGGTCAAAAATCGATCGCTTACTGATTCTTTATCCCCTTGACTACCGTTACAGTTTACAATGGCGACAGGCAGCCGAAACAAAAGGAGGTATGACCCCATCAGAAATCGAGGAATTTGTCAAGTATTTTTGGAAAAGTTTACATCCGCAATTATTTCTGCCACCCCTGCTCAAACAAGCAAATCTAGTGGTAGAAATTAATCGGGATCATAGTCTGGGAAAAATCAGTTATCAGTGAGCAGTAGGCAAGAGGCAAAAGAAAGAATCTGGCAATTCTCCTACCCAAAAAGAAGGTTAGAAACTAAGTCCATAAAATCTTCTAGCTTAACAAATTAGGTTTTAGATTCCGTCGAGTTAAAAGAAAGCTCCGAACTTGTCA
Source organism: Microcystis sp. M169S2 (assembly GCF_020245865.1). Lineage (NCBI taxonomy): Bacteria > Bacillati > Cyanobacteriota > Cyanophyceae > Chroococcales > Microcystaceae > Microcystis > Microcystis sp. M169S2. The sequence goes on along the minus strand of NZ_JADBUB010000113.1, from coordinate 41,530 downwards.
CTTAACACTATTGACTGATAACTGATAACTGGTAACTGATAACTGATAAAGCTTATGATTGAAGTCGAACATCTGAGTAAAATTTATGGTTCTGCCACGGCAATCAGTGACGTAGATTTTACCGTAGAAAAAGGAGAAATTCTCGGTTTTTTAGGACCAAATGGAGCCGGAAAAACCACCACTATGAGAATTTTATCCGGTTATATTCCCGCCACAACGGGAACAGCAAGGATAGCAGGATATGATGTGCATCAACAATCCTTAGAAGTGCGTCGTCGCATTGGTTATCTTCCCGAAAATCCCCCCTTGTATCCAGAAATGACCGTGGAAGGTTTTCTTGATTTTGTGGCACGGATTAAAGGCATCTCATCGGGGGATAGAAAAGCGCGGGTAGATTTAGTGTTAGGCAAATGTCAGTTACTAGAAAAAAGAAAAGTTATTATCCGCAAATTATCCAAGGGGTATAAACAGCGTGTGGGAATTGCCCAAGCGATCATACACGATCCACCAGTAATTATTTTAGATGAACCGACAGTAGGATTGGATCCGAAACAGATTATCGAGGTGAGAAATCTGATTAAAAGTTTAGCGGGAGAACATACAATTATTCTCTCCACTCATATTTTGCCAGAAGTGAGTATTACCTGCGATCGAGCGACAATTATTAATCGGGGTCGCATCGTGGCCAATAATATTACTACCGCTACCCCTGCCGGTTCCAGTTATGAAATTGAGATCGAGGGTGATAGGGATTCCCTGCTAGAAATCCTTCAACAACTGCCGCAAGTCGAGCAAGCGGCAAAAGTCGGCGATAACCTGCTTAAAATTGTTGGTCAAGTGGGAACAAACTTAGGGGCAGAACTTGCTAGAATAGTTGTCAACAATGGTTATAACCTATTAGAAATGCGTCGCACCCGCAAAACCCTAGAAGATATCTTTTTGGAAGTAATCGGCAGCGGGGAAATTAACCAGCAACAGGAGAGGCATGATCAATAATATCTGGGCGATTTTTCGCAAGGAATTTCAAAGCTATTTTACCGCCGCCAATGCCTATATCATTATGGGGATATTTTGGTTAGTAGCAGGATTTTTCTTTAACTCCCTTCTCTACGGCATTATTCTCGATGTTAGTATCCAAGAACAATCGGGATTTCTGGTAGCCAGAGATACGGTATCTGAATTTATGACCACTTTCATCGGCATTATTTTATCCTCTTTATTGTTGGTAATTTTGCCAGCCCTGTCTATGGGATTATACGCAGAGGAAAAAAAACAGGGAACCCTAGAACTTTTAGCCACTTCTCCCCTGACTAATTGGAGTATAGCCATCGGTAAATTATTGGGAGTGCTGGCCTTTTTTACCGTGATGATTACCCCCCTCTGGGTTTACGAAATAGTAGTTTTTAGTAGCGCAGTTCCCCCGGTGAATATAGCCAGTGTTTTAATGGCTCATCTTGGATTAATTTTACTGGCAGCGGCCATCCTAGCCATCGGGATGTTTATTTCTTCCCTCACCAATAGTTCTATCCTTGCTTACATCATCACCTTTATCACCATCTTATTTATCTGGATACTGGATGTCATTGCTAACAATGCCGAAACCTTCTTTCGAGATCGCATCGGAGGAGAAGTGGGAGAACAGATCGGATTTTTCCTAAAAGAATTGCTCTCCCATCTATCTTGGTATCAACCCTTTAACAATTTCGTGCGGGGAATTTTTGACAGTAGTAGTTTAGTCATCCTGCTCAGTTATATTCTGCTGGGAATCTTCCTAACTACTCAAGCGATCGAAGCGGACCGTTATCAAAGAAACTAACTATGATATCCTGGCAAAAATACAGTAAATTTCTCTATATACCCGCCCTATTTCTCGGTAGTGCCGGCCTAACCGTGGGGTTAATTTCTGGTCAATGGTCATCCCTCTCTCTGGGGTTATTAATTGCTGGGGCTATTCTGTTTCTAGGGTGGCTGTTGTTATTAGTAATCACTGCCAAAGAATTTTGGCAAAAAAGAAGTACCCGCACCAGTACTCAAACCCTCATAACTACTATTATTGTCCTCGGTGTTATCGGTTTAATTAACTTTCTCGCCCTCCGTTATCCCTATCGAGTTGATTTAACCGAAAACCAAATCTTTAGTTTATCCCCCCAAACCGAAAGACTATTAACCAATCTGTCAAAACCTGTCAAAATCTGGATTTTTTCAACCCGGGGAATCAGTGGCAACGAAGAGGAACTTTTAGCCAATTATCAACGCAAAAATCCCCAATTTCAGTACGAGATAGTTAACCCGGAGAAAAAACCCAATATTGTTCAAGAATTTAAAAAACTAGCCGATGATAATCTGTCTAGAGTCTATCTACAGTATGGTGACAAAAAACAACCCCTGAAAACTATTAGTGAAGAGGAAAGTCTCACCGAAGCGAAACTGAGTAACGCCATCGAAACCGCTAAAACCGATCGCACTTTAACCGCTTATTTTCTGCAAGGTCATGGAGAAAATGCCATCAAAGAACCTCAAGGGGGTTTAGGGCAAGCAGTCAATAGTTTAGAAGCAAAAGGTTATCAAGTAGAACCACTTAATCTAGTGGAACGTTCCACCATTCCCAATAATGCCGATGTCATTATTATTGCCAGTCCCAAAAGAAAAATATTTCCCCAAGAAGTCACCGCGTTAAAAAACTATCTTGAGCAAGGGGGCAAAATTTTATTACTGATTGACCCTCAAACCGAAACCGGATTAGAACCCTTATTAACCGCTTGGGGTGTGAAACTGGATAATCGGATTATTATTGATGCTTCCGGTGCTGGGGAAATCATCGGTTTAGGTCCGGCTAGTCCCATTATTACCAATTACGGTAATCATCCGATTACTCGCGATTTTGCCAACGGTATTTCTATCTTTCCCTTTGCTCGTCCCATCGCTACCGTTCCCATCGAAGGAATTGAAGCCGTATCTTTAATGATTACTAATGATAAAATGTGGGCTGAGAGTGATTTAAATGATCAGAATCTCCAGTTTAACCCTGAAAAAGATTTAGCTGGCCCCTTTGATTTAGGAGTTGCTCTAACGGGAAAAAAAGGTAAATTAATCGTGATTGGTAATGCCAGCTTTGCCAGCGATGGACTGTTTGAACAACAGTTAAACGGAGATATATTTTTAAATTCTGTGCAGTGGTTAGCCAGTGGTGAAACAGCCACCTTATCTATCCGGGCTAAGGAACCAGAAAATAGAAGAATTAATTTAAATCCCCTGCAAGCTAACGCTATTTTTTGGATAGCGATGGTAGTGATGCCTTTAGTAGGATTTACCCTAGCTGGATTGACTTGGTGGCAACGTCGTTAATCGAGTTAGAATCTAGAAAAATCATCTCTCTTATTCCCCTAACTGCCATGACCACAACCCAAACTATCCCCCAATTGTTGACTTTTGATGACTATATTAATCAATATCCCGATGATGGACAACAATACGAATTAATCGCAGGAAAATTATTGGCCATGATGCGACCGATCGGAAAACACGAAGAAATTGGCGGTTTTATGACCATCGAGTTAGGATTGGAGATTAGAAGACGGCAATTGCCCTATTTTATCCCCAATACTGCGGCAGTAAAACCCCTTCGCCCCCATACAGGTTATCTACCCGATATTATTGTCTTAGACAGAGAAAATCTAGTTAACGATCCCTATTGGGAAACCGCTTCCTCAATTTCTCTGGCAACATCAGCTAAATTAATTATTGAAATTGTCAGTTCCAATTGGCGAGATGATTATCTGAAAAAATTCGACGACTACGAACAATTAGGAATTGCCGAATATTGGATTATCGATTATTTAGCCAAAGGTTCGGCCCGATATATCGGCAGCCCCAAAGAACCCACCATTTCTATCTATCAATTAATCGATGGAGAATATCAAGGTAATTTATTTAAACAGGATCAACGTCTTATTTCAGGGATTTTTCCAGAGTTAAACCTCACTGCTAATCAAATTTTTTGTGCTAGAGCTTAAAGAAAAACCCGTATTTTTAGATTGGACTTATGGTAAAAATCAAAAACTTACCTGAGAGTAAGGAGTCAGGAGCTTATCATAGAAAACAACTCAAGATCCGAGAAATCAATCAATGTTTACCACAATAGAAGATAAACAAGTCCTTTCCCTCGAAGTATTTCTTGCCCTTCCAGAAACTAAGCCTGCGAGGGAATATTATCATGGAATTGTCACTCAAAAACCTATGGCCAAAGGAAAACACAGCATCTTACAATTTGAGTTAGCCTCTGCCATTAATCAACAGACTAAACCTCAAAAATTAGCTTATGCTCTACCTGAATTGCGTTGTACTTTTGCAGAACGTTCAATTGTGCCAGATATTGCGGTGATTCGTTGGGAGAATTTGCCAAGAGATCTAGATGGAGAAATGGCCGATCAATTTTTACGTTATCCCGATTGGATTATTGAAATTATGTCTCCTGAACAATCTGTTACCTTAGGGATGGAAAAGATTATTTTCTGTTTACAACAAGGAACAGAATTAGGTTGGTTGATTGATCCTTCAGCCAAGTCAGTCACCGTTTTTCAAACAGGATTACCGAAAGTACATATTGCAACTGAAGGAAATAATGAGCCTTTAGCAGTGATTAAAGGATTAGAACGTTGGTCAATATCAGCAGTGGATATTTTTGCTTGGCTAAAGGTTTAATTTGTTCTGTCAGCATCGTTTGGTTTATCAGTTTATTCCAGAAGAGTAAAGTTGTCAAAGTTATACGGATGTGGACTCATTATGAATAACCCCTCTTATTTATTTTATACTGGTAACATTAATGATTGATTTGGATTGTAAAAATTAGGAACATGAAAGGCTTATGGTATAAGACTTTTGCCTTCCGCAAAGCGGTATAAATCCCCTCAAGATAACATAAAAATACGATATAAATACCCCCTCAACTGACTGAATGAAGGGGGTATTTGTGGTATTTTTAGAAGCAATTTAGCCTACTTTTGTGGTTTCTTTTTCGGTGGATTGGGAGGGTTTTAGTTTAGGTTTGAGTATCTCGATTATTCTAAATTTCGCTTTTTCCAGTAATCAGGTTTACGTTTTCCATGTGCGCTCGCAACTACCCAGATAAATGCTTCAAATTCTACATAAAAGATGATGTAAGGAAAACGGCGAATGAGATAACGGCGCATCCCTTCGATAGTATGGGCTGTTCCCAGATTAGGGTTAATTTTAATTTTTTCGAGAGCTTGTTCAATTTCAGATAGTAAATCTAGCCCTAATCCTATCTTTTGCTTCTCATAATATTGAATAGCATTGTCAAGTTCTCGTCTTGCTTCACTGTGAATAATAACAGGTTTCACGAATATTTCTCTCGTAATTCCAATAATACTTTATCCGATGGTTCACCCTTGGCTGTTCCAGCATAAATTTCGGCTAACCTTTGAGTTAATTCTCTATCCCAAGCCTCTAAAACATTGTCATCTACACCTTCATCTAAGGAATGGATGAGAAAGTAAGCTAGTTCAGCGCGATCTTGCACAGAAAGTTGAGCAAGTTCTATTTTGAGTGTTTCTGCTGTTTTAGTCATCTTGAAAGCATCTATAACCAGTCATCTTAGATTGTAGCAGCTCTCGGCTTGCAAGATAAACCATACTCCTTAAAATCATAGGAATTGAGAGAGTTATGCAAAAAACACCCCCTCAACTGAATGAATGAAGGGGCATTTATGGTATTTTTAGAAGCAATTTAGCCTACTTTTGTGGTTTCTTTTTCAGTGGATTGAGAGGGTTTTAGTTTGCGCTTGAGGGTTGAAACTGCGCCAAGAGTGCCGAGAGCGAGGAGGCTGAGGGTTGAGGTGGGTTCTGGAACATGAACTTTTACCTCTAGGCTATTCCACGCATTCCAAGGTCTATTTAATCCTGTAACAGGATTAACTTCCGTGAATAGAACACCTCCCTGGGTAGATTCGTTAAGGCGAATTCTAGTCACTCGAGTGATATCAAATCCTGGTTGATTGTAGAAATATCCGAATCCTTGAGCTTCTTGGATATCTGGACTAATCATTAGCATACTCCAATCTGGACTGGTAGGATTTCCGAACCAACCTCTTGAACGTCCCTGACTATCAAACAATTCCAGAGAAAAGTCCCAAACTCCCTGTGGAGGACGTAAGGAGAATTTAATCCAAGTGTTAGTTAGATCGGGGTCATCTTGATAAACGTAATCCCAGGCAGCTACATTGAGTACATTTGGGTTATCGCTGTTAGAGTTATTCCAACTCATTACAAGAGAATTAAATGCAGGTAATTGTCCGCCTGGATTAAAGACAGAAATGTCTGGCGTTAAGGTTATATCACTTGCATTAGCAATGGATTGTACCGGAGTCCCAAACATATTCATCCCAATCTGAGTATTGTAGAATTCTTGAGCGGCAAATCCTTCTAGGGGATTATTAGCGACTCGAATTAAATTTTGACTAATTCCTTGCGTCCAAGTCATGCTACCTCCTGCACCGATAGAAAAAGCAGGACTAGCTTGAGCAGATGGAACAGAGCCAAAACTTATTACAATTCCAGTTGGAATGCCAAAGGTAGCAGCACCAGAGGGAAAAGTTTTTCTGAGTATGCTGTTGTTCATTATTGTTTACACAAAGTTGATAGTTTTGCTGTGGGGAATCTCTAAAAATCGACTTACCCCTTTGCGATCGCTCTCCCTCGCAGCCAGGTCAAGCAACAGCCCCACCCAACCCCAAAGGCAGACAACAGAACCATACACACTATCCCCATCAAAAAGTATTAAAAGCTACAATTTAATAAATCTTTACATTCCTTTCCCCGATTAGCGATTCACAGAGCAAAGAGTCTCAGGTGTTTTCCCCTGTTTTTTTTACTCCTTCTCAGGCGAACTATCCTCATTCCGTGAGATATTGTGGCGCAGTATGTCGTATTCGCCTTTGCCTTCTCCCTTGACTGCGCTTCAACTCGATCGCTAACCAAATTAAGCACGATTATCTCGCACCAACCAGATTATAGACTGGGGATAATAGATGCAAGGAGACTTTTAAGGGGGTAGAAATAATTCGCCCCTCATTTTAATCGGAAAATTTTCTGGAAAATTTTCCCTATTAGCCATGATCTCATCTAGAATACAGGCCAGCAAGTCTAGAAAGAGTCACGGCAATCTATGACTACCAGTAATTACGATTCCGAGTTGACAGTTTTGGGATTACCCGCAGCCAAAGGTAGATGGTTATTAATACCTCTAGGAATGGGCGTTTTACTCTGTTTAGGGACGGTGTACTCATGGAGTATCTTTAGAAAACCCCTAGAAACAGAATTAAATCTCAGCGCCACGGAAAGCTTACTACCCTACACTGTGGCCCTAGTATTTTATGCCGCTTCTATGCCGATCGCCGGTTTTTATATCCCCCGGGTAGGCACTCGCAGGATGACCGCTATCGGCGGAATTATCGTCGGTTTAGGCTATATTCTCGCTAGTTTTGCCGCTCAGATCCAGACAATTATTCTGACCTACGGAGTTATTGCTGGCACGGGAGTCGGCATCGCTTACGGTGTTCCCATGGCAGTGGTGGCACGCTGGTTTCCCGACAAAAAAGGTTTAGCGGTGGGTTTAACCATCATCGGATTTGGCCTTTCTCCCCTGATTACCGCACCTTTAGCCAATCGATTAATCAATGAATATAGCGTTAGACCAAGTTTAAGATTTTTGGGGATTATCTTTACAATAATTATTGTGATTATTGCGATCACAATGAAGTTACCCCCTCAAGACTGGCAACCTCCCGCCAATTTAGCTAATCGAAAATCGGACTTTCAGGCCAATTATCCGGTGAATATGCTGAAAAGTCGCTCATTTTATGGCTTATGGCTTTGCTATGCCATTGGTGCTTTAATTGGCTTGAGTGCCATCGGTATTTCTAGTCCTGTCGCTGAGGAAATTATCCAGATTGAGCCGGGGTTAGCCGCTAGTAGTGTTGCTCTCTTTGCCTTGTTTAATGGTATTAGTCGTCCTTTGTTCGGTTGGTTTAGCGATCGCTGGAAACCCCATTATCTAGCGATCGGGGCCTATACACTCATTTTGATCGGTTGTCTGTTGATGGTCAAGGCTGAAAAAGGGGCAGTTAGTAGCTATCTAGTGGCTTTTTGTCTATTTTGGTTCTGTTTAGGGGGATGGTTAGCCCTAGCTCCCGCTACCACTCTCCACTTCTTTAATCCTGACCACTACGCCCAAAATTACGGTATTGTTTTTACTGCCTACGGTGTCGGCGCTTTGATCGGAACTTTAGTAACTGGTAGAATTCGCGATTGGTTCGGTACTTACACTTATGCTTTTTATGCCATGGCTGTATTGGCAATACTGGGTATTTTTCTCGCGAGTGCCTTACTGAAAAGAGAGCGATCACATTTATCAAATCCTAGCTAGGGTCTGCTGAAAAAGTTTTTCGGTGGTGGCAGGGTGTGGGGTGTGGGGTGTGGGGTGTGGGGTGTGGGGTTTTACCGATTTTGAGGGGGCCAATTACCTAATTTTCAGGGAAAAAGTCCCGGAATTTTCCCCCTGATCACTCCCATGCCCGGTACTTTTTGATTGACAAAAAGTCTAAAAGTCTTACCCAACAAGGTTTTTAGATTTATTCAGCAAATCCCAGCTAAGGGAGTTAATCTTAGCCTAGAGTAGATACTGCTGGCATTTTATACTTTAAAAGACTCGAAAGAGGTTACATTGGACGGTATAGGTCTTTTAATCGCTCTTTTTCTGCGTGATTGTCGATCTTGAATCAAATCTCGGTTTTCCTGGAGGAAAGAAATTAACTGATCATCAGGGATTTCTCGGAACTCGCCAGTGTTCAATAAAACAGTAGCCATGGTAAATCGAACTCCTGAATATTTGTCTTGATCGCTATCAAAGCAGTCCTCGACTAATCATACCAAATCCCTTTGTAATAGTGTGATTAACTCTCAAGTTATGAATTGTTTCTCCCCACACCCCACACCCCACACCCCACACCCCACTATCCTATACTTTTTAAACAGGATTTAGTATCAGGGGGTGTTTGCAGCTCTCAATAATTGTCACCTAACCGCTCAAAATTGCCTTTATTGCTGGGATTTTTTCGGCCACTGCTGACGGCGATAACTGCTATACTGCCCATGAATATTGACCAGATAGGGAACTAGATAAGTCAGTGATGCAGCCATCCAGCGATCGCTTGTCATGCGGCCGCTGATTATAGCATAACCGTGGTTAATTGTCAATAAAATTGTCCCCACTACCACAGCCACTCTTATCCCGGTGGGGGCAAATTGGGGGGATAATAAAGCATGAAAATAGCCGATAACTCCTTTCATTGCCTATAAATCGCACTCTATCAGGCGAGTAAAACAAAAAGTCACCATTTTTAACCCGTAGGGAGACTTCCACCAGAGAGCGGGAAAACAGCCTTCAGGAGCTGCTAGACTAAAATCCCAGTGATCATAATCATCGATACGCCACTGATCTTTATCGCGCCATCCTACCAATTCCCCAAATTTTCTAATCGTTTCCGCGTCTTGGGTACGCAGGGTGTTAATATCACCCCCGGCGGCAAAATATGACTTCACCTGAGCGCTAAAACCGAAATGATCGCCGCTATAATTTTTCCAAAGGCGATCGAGTACCCGAATCACATTAACAGGAAACCGCATCATATCCTCTGGGGTTAAAGTATCGCGGGTTCTGCCAGCAGCTTCGAGGATAACTCGGAGAGTTTCTGCGTCTGCCTCCCTAAAGTTCCCCTCAGCTAGGAATTGCTGTAATTTACCATAGCGCTCGATGTCTGGTACTAACATCTGCCGCGCTTCGATGAGGGCAACCCGTTCGGTTAAAGATTGCAATTGAGCTAAAATATCCTGAAGTTGGGCGTTAATATCTGACATAAATGTAAGAGGGTTTGTTGACTGCAAAAATTACCGATTTATCGGCAGAATAATTATTGATTTACCGCTTCTAATCTTGACTTGACAAAGCGATTTATCCATGCTTCTAGATAGATGCGATTGGCTTTTTGTTCTTTTAAATCTGTGGTAGTTAAAGGGTAAGGTGCTAATCCTTGAATGGCTGCGGTTGTCACACAAAACATCGACTTTTGAAAAGTTTCGCAGATCTGGACTAATAAATCTTCCTCTTGACGAAAACTCTTTTTATAAATGTCGTGCAGATAATCAGGTAAAAAGTGACGCATATCCTGCATTAATAGTGTGGGAGGAATCCCTGCACCTCCGATGGGTAAAGGATCCGCATACAAAGCACCATAGGCAAACATTCCTTGATCGTAGGGAATTTGATAGGCTTGGGCATTATAGGAAATTGTACCGGGGAAAGGTGTTCCGCGAAAGAAAACCGCCTCAACGTAGGGGATTGCTGTATCTGCAAGAAAGGTTAATCCTGCCGATTTGGGGATCAGATCATAGGTTTGTCCTTTGATTTTTACCTGATAGACAATTGGTTTACTAGCATTATCAACTAAATTTTTCTTAATGTGTGCCACCACTTCGGGAATATTGGTAATTTTTCCAGCATCGTAGAGATCGGATAAACTTAAAAAAGTATCGGCCATAATTCGCCAAAATTGACCTAAACCGCTATAGTAGGCCATCATCCGCATTTGTTCTGGCAAAAATTCAGGAAAGACTTTATTTAAACTTAAAACTAGGGGATTATTCCTAAATTTGGCTTGAATAACCTTGGCTGTCAATTCTCGAAAAGCGGCACCATCTACATAACTATCTAAACCACCCCCACCATGCCAAAACATCGCTTTCATACAGTATTCAGCATACTCAAAATTAATGCGATCATGCCACCAGTGTTGTAGTAATTTCTGCCAAGATACTTGACCATTAAAATATTTAAAGAAAGGGAAAAAAACCAAAAACTGATTTTCCGCAATATAAATTAAATTTTTGGAATAAGCATCTAACACCACTCCGTAACTTTTCAGGATACCCACTACCTCGATCAAATTCTGGGGAGTATCTTTTAACAATGCTTCCCCAGCCGTGAGACGATCAATATAGGATGCTAGGGGATGAGAGGAGGACTTGACAGGGATAGTAACCATGCTAGAAGCTTGATAAAATAACTTTCCTGATCTATTTTAACCCATAAAAGCACAACCAATTAGCGGCGGTGGCACGGCGAGTCATGCGGGGATTGAATTCGCCAATTTTATAACCGGTAAACCCCAATTTATCTTTTAATAATTGTTTATTTTCTGGCAAGATCGATCGAGTTAATTTTACTGTTGGGGGACGATTGGCAATAAAATCCGGTGGTTCAGGATATTCACGGCGCCAATCTTCCTCTACTTGACTATTATCCCATTTTCCTTGACTTTCATCGTAACGATAACCTAAACTTTGCCAGACTAATTTATTAACGGTTTCGTCGTCAATTTCATCGTTAATAATCGCCCAAATTGTCTCTATATTTAATTCTGGTAGTTCCATAGATCAAGTGAATGGGTGATGGGGTGTGGGGAAGTGGGGTGTGGGGTGTGGGGTGTAGGGTGTGGGGTGTGGGGTGTGGGGTGTGGGGAGAATAAATAAAATAATCTCCTATTTCCTGACGATCGGCTACTGACGACCGGCTACTGCCTACGGTTAAAATAACTGGTGAATAACATCATCGATCATCGCGTAAGCGTAGCCTATTTTGCCTCCTTCTAACGCCAAAATTATTTTTATTTTAACTATCGGTGTGGTGTCGGTTTCTGCATCGGCAATTTTTATCCGGTTAGCGATCGAAGCGGTAGGTAATGCTACGATCGCATTTAGTTTATTTTTAGCGACTTCTCGTCTGATCTTGGCTTCTGTTGTCCTAATTCCGAACTGGTTGACCTTATCACGCCAAAAAGTCCCTATTCAAGCCTATTATTACGCAGTGGGGGCAGGATTTTGTTTAGCTCTCCATTTTGCTACTTGGATTACTTCTCTATCCTACACCTCGATCGCCGCTTCTACCACTTTAGTCACTACTAATCCCCTCTGGGTTTCCCTGTTGGGTTGGTGGTGGTTTCGAGAAAAACCGACTAAATTAACCTTTATCGGCATTTTTGTGGCTCTAACGGGGGGATTATTGATTGTTTTAGCCGATCGAGATCTCAGTAGTTCTTATCCTAACCCTTTATTGGGCAATAGCTTGGCTTTAATTGGGGCAATTCTCGTCAGTGGTTATATTCTCCTCGGACGGGAAGCACAAAGGAAGGGCTTAAATATTAAGAATTATATAACTGTAGCCTACACTACCGCAGGATTAGCTTTATTACCTTCTATTTTTTTATTTGGTCAAGATTACGAAAGCTATCCCCTATCCGTGTATGTTTATGTGTTAATGATGGCGATTTTTCCGCAATTAATCGGTCATACTAGCTTTAACTGGGCTTTGCGATGGGTAGCACCGACAATAGTAACCATGGTAATTTTATTAGAGCCAATCGCCGCTAGTCTGTTAGGAGTGTTCATTTTTGGTGAAATACCAGCCCAAGAAGTCATTTATGGCGGATTAATTCTGTTAATTGGCGTAGGAATTGCTATTTTAGGCGGATAAGCTGTTAGTGGCTCTAATATTACTGGTTAAGTGCGATCTCGATCGCCAATTGTGATCACAGACAAAAGCTAGATTAGTGTACAATGCTAACTGAATGAGAGTTTAAGTAGGTAGGTCTTAAAAACTTGCGGATGCCCCCCTTATCAAGGGGGGATTAAGGGGGGATCAGCACCCCCCTTATCAAGGGGGGATTAAGGGGGGATCAGCACCCCCCTTATCAAGGGGGGATTAAGGGGGGATATATCTTCAATTTAATTATAATCAGCTACTTAGACAATCTGACTCAATTGAAAAATAGGGTTTTCGGGGAATTAATTCCCTGACTAAAATTAGAAATATTCGATTATCTGGGTAATCTGTAGTTGAGAGCTAAAAAAGCCAGTAGTTTTCGGGAAAAACTGGGGGGGGGTTGAAAAGTGAAATCAAAAGGAAAGGGGATACAGTCAAAACTGCCCTCGTCTGAGTCCGGTTTCTCGATGTTAGAAGTAATGATTGCCATTTTAACTATTGCCGCCTTCTCAATAGGAACCCTACAGTTAATGGCATTCACTGCCTTATATAAAGTTCGGGCAGAAAGACAGGCTCAAGCTAACTTTTGGATTCAAGAAGATTTTGAGGATGTCAAATATTTAGCTTCGACTTTAGATGTTAATGACAATGATGATAGCGTCAATGCAGATAATCATGATCCCGATCGTTTTAGTGAAATATATCCTAATGTTTGCTCAGATATAAATCAAGGTTATGCCAGAGAACTCAGAAGGCGTTTACCCTCCCAGGATCCAGATTTTAGAGATCCTGAACCTCCTCCTGATCCTGATGATTATGCTATTCCCGCTAGTGATTTACCTCAACAACCATTATCAAGACCATTACCACCATTAGCAGAAACATTAGTTGCAACACGAGAAATTGTAGGTAAAAACTATTCTCTCTATCGAACTTTTCCTGATGATTTTGAAGAAGATAATCATCCTGATCCTTCTATCATAAGCACAGCCCAGATAGATAATCCCCATCATCTCCGTATTGATTATCGAGTCCAAAACCAAGAAAATGATGTTATTGCCAAAAGTTCTGTTGAGGTGATTCCCGATGCGTCGTTTAAATGTCCATAAAAATCAGGGTTTTACCCTGTTAGAAATTTTGGTAGCCTTGGCAATTACGGGAATTCTTGCCGCCTTAACTGGACCTAATTTATCAGCTTGGTTGAATAGCAATAAAGTCAAAGAAGCCACCGATTCTATACAATTAGCTCTAGAGGATGCCCAAAGACAAGCTATCCGTCGAGGGAGGAATTGCACGATTAATTTTACTAACCCGACTGGCAATAATCCCACGGTTTACTCGCAAATAACTACCAGTGAAGCAGGTTGTTTAGTGGCTACAAATACTAAGGTGCGTAAGCTAGAGCCGGAGTTAGTAGAAGACGTATTTTCCCTAGATTTGCCGCAGGAAATATTTATGGTGGTGGATAATTTTCCAGATTTTCCCCTTCCCCCTGGTCCTCCCCCTGGTCTGGAGATTCCGGGGGTGCAGTTTTCCTTTCGGGGTCATGTGCCGGGGTTAACCTTTGATCCGCCAGAAGATCAAGCGATAATCGTATTATATCCCGCCGCCGATGCCACCGCCGATCCCTATCCCAACCAAGAAAAAAAATGTCTAGTTATCGCTTCTATGCTAGGAATAATTAAACAAGGCACTTATACTGGAACTTCTCTAAGTAACCTCGATGCTCGTCAATGTGAAATCCGTCTCGATGGAACGAACTGAACCCTAATCAGTTATCAGTTATCAGGTGTGAGTTATCAGTTATCCGTTACCAGATGTGAGTTTTTAGTTTACTGATTACTGTTCACTGATTACTGATTACTGTTCACTGATTATTTTTGATTGCTCAGAAATAGTCGTAATTTCAATAAACTGAGAGTTTGACCGAGATTGAGGGGAAGGAGGGAAATGCCTTCTAACCGTGATTGTAACCAACCATCACCCCAATACCATTCGTGATAGCCATCGATGCCTTGACTCAAAAGCAAGCGTAAACACTGGTCATTGGCCAGTAAAACCTGATGTTGTACGGGGATTAAACCTAACCAAGAGGTAAAAGTCAAACCCTCCTCTAATTTATCGGGTAGATTAGGCGAGAGCATTTGCGGCCACAGCCATTGACGGAGATGAGCAGTTTTGAGCAAACTATCCCGGATAGCCTGTTCACTGGCCGAGATTTCGATACGCAGCTGACTTTGTTGAAAATTGCCAAACATATTACTGTCTCCCAGTTAGAACCTACTTGGGTTTTATTGTCTAATAATTTTTGTTAAGTTAGTTAAAGAATAACCAAAAATCGGGACAGCGTTTTCCAAGGATAACAGTAAGTAGTATGGCAGATAAATTAATCCGCGCCACGGCCGCCGATGGGGGAATTAGAGTAGTAGGAGTGATTACCACCCGTTTAACCGAAGAAGCTCGCCAAAGACATCAATTATCTAACGTAGCCACCGCCGCTCTCGGTCGCACGATGGCATCGGCTTTACTCCTGGCTTCCAGTTTAAAAAAACCCGGTTCTAGGGTCAATATTCGCATTAAAGGCGATGGTCCTCTAGGTGGGGTCTTGGTTGATGCCGGACTCGATGGCACGGTGCGCGGTTATGTGGACTGTCCCCAGGTGGAATTACTCCCCAATGCTAAGGGTAAATTAGATGTGGGTCGCGCCGTCGGTAACAAGGGTTATGTGCGAGTCTTACGCGAAGAAAAAGGCGAGGGGAGAAATGAACTTCAAGAAAGCATCGTCGAGATAGTTTCTGGGGAAGTGGGGGAAGATATCGCCTACTACCTGGACCAATCGGAACAAATTCCCTCCGCTTTGCAAGTGGGGGTTTTTGTCGGTACAACCACAGGAGTAACGGCAGCCGGGGGAATTTTATTACAAGTTCTCTCTAAAGAAGCAGCCCGGGATGAGGTCTTAGTGGCTCGTTTAGAGTCGAGATTGCGAAAATTAACGGGATTTACGCCCCTTTTACGCGCAGGAAAAAGTCTAGAAGATATTTTTCAGGAACTTCTGGGAGATATGGGTCTAGAAATTTTTCCGGCTGTGCAGCTGCTGCGCTTTGATTGTGATTGTTCTTTTGAACGGGCCCTAGGAGCTTTAAAATTCCTCGGGGTCGATGAATTAAAAGACATTATCGAAAAGGATAAACAAGCGGAAGCCATCTGTGAGTTTTGTCGGGAAGTGTATAATGCCAACGAGACACAATTAATCGAATTAGTCCAGTCTCTACAGGCTGAATCTTGCTGAGAAGTCGGGCAATGAGCGCCATTAGGGTAAAATCTATCTAAAATATCTGCTAGGGAGTCGTGAATGTTTAAAGGAAAAGAATTAACCAAAAATCTGGTCAAACGAGAATCGATTGACTCCCTGACTCGTTGGCCAGAGAAAACTAAGTCTTTTCTTTTTCTCTTTTGGTACCGATACCAGCATCGTTTCACTTGGAAAGTTTGGGCGGCTTTATTTGTGGTCGTCTTTGGCGGTGTTGGCTTTCTCGCCACTTGGCAGTTATTAAATATGCAGAAGTCGCCCAATTGCCCGAAAATCTTCTGGCCTATCGCTTCTGCCTCCCTACGTCTCTACTGCGCTCAACTTTCCGCCGATAGTCGCACCGTGGCAGGTTTACTCGAAGCAATTGCCCTAGTGGAAGCTTTACCCGAAGACCATCCCTTGCGCTCCCAAGTTAATCAACAGGTGGAAGAATGGGCGCGAGATATCCTGAATTTGGCGGAAAAAGACTATCAAGCGGGAAATTTAGAGCAAGCAATCGCTAAAGCTCGTCAAATCCCCAATAATATGGCAGTAGCGGCAATTATTGAAGAAAGAATCGCTAAGTGGCAAGGAACTTGGACGGAAGGCAACGATATCTTAAGCAAACTAGAGGAAAATCTCCGCGCTTCCAACTGGAATCAATCTTTCCGTCTAGCAGTGGATTTATTGAACTTAAATAACGAATATTGGGCAACGGTTAAATATAATGAAGCGATCGCTAAAATTACCGTTGCCCGGGAAGATAGCAGTAAATTAGATAATGCCTTTAATCTCTTTGCCCGGGGCGGTCTCGACAATTGGTTCAAAGTCATCGAAGAAGCTAGAAAAATTCAAGCCAGCAGTTATGCCTATCAGGAGGCACAAAAATTAATCGGGAAAACCGAGGATAAACTAAAAGAATACGCCGAAAGATTAATTGAGCAGAAGCAATGGCAAGCTCTCCGGGATTTGGCTAACGAAAGCCCCGAAGACCTCAAAATTAAAGCAGATATCACCGATTGGTCCGTCTTGTCCACGGCGGCCTTAGATGCGGAAACCGGCACGGTGGACGGATTAGAAGCCGGCATACTGGGACTAGAACAAATCGACCCTTCTCGACCCCTCCATCAAACGGCCCTAGCTATGAAGGAGCGCTGGCAGTTACAGGTACAGGATGTAAAAATACTGTCCGAGGCTAGAGATTTAGCACAAGCAGGTACGATCGAGCAGTATAGCGCCGCTATCGCGAAAGCGGGCGAGGTTCCCCGGAATAATCCCCTCTGGTCGCAAGCACAGCAGGAAATTGGCTCTTGGAATCGTCAAATACAAGTTATTGAAGACCGGCCGATTTTAGAACGCGCCCAAGAAATTGCTCTCCCCAGCGATATTAACTCCCTCAGTAGCGCTATTATTCAGGCCCGGGCCATTGGTAAAAATCGGGCCCTATACCGAGATGCTCAACGGGAAATTCGCGGCTGGCAAGTGCGGATTGAACGCCTGGAGGATCAACCTATTTTAGATCAGGCTCAAGCTTTGGCCAATCTCAAAGACTACAGCACAGCGATCGAAACTGCCAATCAAATTCCCCCCGGTCGCGCTCTTTCCTCGGAAGTTTCCCAAAATATCCGTCGTTGGCGCCGAGAGTTGCGGTCCCGTCAAAATCTCCAACAGGCTAATCAATTAGCGGCGACGGGAACCCCAGAAGGTTTAACCCGGGCGATTGCTTTAGTTACCAATATTTCCACTCAAACCGATGCGGGTGTGCAACGGACTGAATTGCTGGAACGTTGGAGTTATCAGCTTTTGTCTTTAGCCACGGATCAAGCTAATAACGGCCGTTATCTGGAAGCTATTCGCCTTGCTGAATCCGTATCCCGGGAAAGTACCGCCTACAGTTCGGCTCGCTCCCAAATGCAAGGCTGGCGCAATATTCTCCAACCTCCGGCCCCACCACCAATAGTTGAATCGACTCCCCTTTCCCCGGAGTCCCCGATAGAAGCACCAAGTCCGGGTCAATAATCAGTTTTAGAGGCTGTTTTTGCCGTGGATTACCCCTAAAAAAGTCCCTCATCCCCAGGGGTCTGTCCAGTTAAAATTGACGGATATAATTGGGTTAATTTGATGTGAGCATCTTTCCTTAAATTTCCGGCCATACCAAATCCGTTTTTAATAGTGTGATTAACTCCCAAGTTATGAATTGTTTCTCCCTGCTCTGGCGCTCCGGTACTCTCCTACACCTTTTAAACAGGATTTAGTATGATTCCTGTAAATGAAATCCTATTATCTCTATCAATCCCATTATTCTCCTTAAAATTATCATCATCATTATTTTTAATTAATAAATTACAAAAATAACCAAAGCTAATTTTAAAAAGGTAATAGTTGTTAAGCTAAGACGCATTTTAAACGCCCATCCTTAGATTAGCTAAATCTCCCTCAATCCCTTTACTGTTGCCTCTTGCCTGTTGCCTCTTGCCTGATCTCAACAAGCAATTTAAATACTTAACAGCTTATGAATTACATTAATCAATCAAGCAAAAAACAGATCTCCGTAATTTCTATGAGAGCAAGTGAGGTACTGGATTTATATGCCAAAGGGAAACGCAATTTTACAGGAGTAAAATTAAAAGGACAGTGTTTTCGCGGACAGAATTTATCGGGGGCTAATTTTAATCAAGCAGATCTGCGTGGTACTAATTTTCAAGGGGCTATTTTAGAGGGAACTAAATTTACCGAGGCTAGGGCAGGATTACTAAAGCGCGGTCGGCTACAATTAATTTTAATTTCTTGGTTAATAGCGGCTTTCTGCGGCTATCTGTGGGGATTAACTGGGTATTATCTAGCTTTAATGCTGGTGACGGATGTAAGCCAATTTAAAATCATTGGTGCGGTGATAATCACGATTTTATCCCTAATTTATGTAAGATTTTATCGTCAGCGAGTTGGGGGATTACCCTTAGTTTTATCCTTGATTTCTGGTCAATCAACAAGTTTTATCCTAGCAATTTTTATCAGCTTAATTTTAACTTTATTAACAGTAATTATCCTAGCTTTTCAAGGAGCATTAGCTGGAATAGCCGTGATGAATGGAACTTTTTCTATAGCTTTGATTGTTGGGGTTTGTGGTACTTTATTCACCGCTTATCTGGCTTGGTTGTCCCTAGAAGAATCGAGACAAACAATCACGAAATCGATAGCAATTGCTTTTTTAGCCAGTCAAGGTACAAATTTTTGCGGGGCAAATCTTAAAGAAGCTGATTTCACGGGAGCGCAGTTAAAAGCCACTGATTTAAGGGCAAAAGATTTAACTAGAACTCGATTTTATCTGGTATCGGGCATCGAGCGAGCGCGTTGGGAAAAGACAATTTTGGCCGAAGTGGCGATCAGAAATCTTCTGGTGACTGGTCAAGGGGAAAATAAAGCTTATATTGGCTATAATTTTCGCGGACTAAATCTTTCCGGGTTTAACTTCAAAAATGCCAATCTCACTAGGGCAAATTTCAGCGAGGCAAATTTAGCCTACGCTAATCTAGAAGGGGCAAATTTAGCCCATAGTAACGTGATGAGAGCCAATTTACAGGCAGCCACCCTGACGGGCGCTTGTATCGAAGCTTGGAAAATCGCCGAAAATACCAATCTAGAAGGGGTTGATTGTGATTATATCTATTTAGTCGAGTCCGACCAAGAGCGCCGTCCCAAGCAGGGAGAATTTGGGGAAGGGGAATTCCAGCAATTGGCCCTGGAGCAGCGAAAATTGTATATTGACAAATGAATGCTATACAAAGCTAAAATTGCAGCGCCGAGGCGGACAATTAGAGGGATAATAAGACCAGCCTTAACACCTATCCCCCGACTGGTAACTGATCACTGATAAGCGATGGTGAATATTTCTAATCAAGTTACACCCAATCGGGAACTAGCGCCCCCGGCAAAAGTCCCCGATGTCCAAATCCTAGCGGCGATCGATATTGGTACGAATTCGGTTCACATGGTAGTGGTGAAAATTGAACCGTCTTTACCCGCTTTTACGATTATTGCCAGAGAAAAGGATACAGTCCGTCTGGGCGATCGAGATAGGAAAACTGGTAAATTAACCCTAGCGGCCATGGAAAGAGCGATCGCGGCTTTAAAACGCTGTCACGATCTAGCTATTAGTCTCCATGCGGATCAGATTATTGCCGTGGCCACCAGCGCCACCCGGGAAGCGGCCAACGGTGACGAATTTTTGGCTTTAATCGAGAAAGAAGTCGGTATTTCTGTAAATCTCATCTCGGGACAGGAGGAAGCTCGTCGGATTTATCTCGGTGTCGTCTCGGGGATGGATTTCCAAAATCAAGCCCATATTATTATTGATATTGGTGGCGGTTCCACGGAATTAATCTTAGCCGATAGTCAAGAAATTCGCTTTCTTAGTAGTACCAAAATCGGCGCGGTGCGTTTGAGCCAAGATTTAATCACTACCGATCCCATTAGTCCCACAGAATTGGCCTATTTAAGAGCATACACCAGGGGAATGTTGGAGCGGGCAGTAGAGGAAATTAAACATCATTTACAGGTGGGAGAAGTGCCGCGTTTAGTGGGAACTTCTGGGACGATCGAAACTTTGATGACTATCCATGCCTTGGAGAAATTGGGGGAAATTCCCAATCCTTTAAATGGTTATCAATTAACCCGCAAAGATGTCAAAGAATTAGTCAAACGTTTCGCCGCTTTGGACTATCATCAAAGGCTGGCAATTCTGGGGATGTCCGATAAACGGGCTGAGATAATTCTAGCAGGTTCGATCGTGCTTTTGGAAGCGATGACCATGTTAGATGTTGATAAGTTAGTTCTCTGTGAAAGGGCGTTGCGAGAAGGGGTAATCGTCGATTGGATGCTGACGCACGGGTTAATTGATAATCGGTTACTTTATCAGAGTGAAATCCGTCAGCGCAGTGTCTTGAAAATAGCGAAAAAGTATCAAGTTAATTTAGAATCTGCTGAGAGAATAGCGACATTTTCCTTGTCTTTGTTCGAGCAAACCCAAGCACAATTACATTCTTGGAATCAGGAGGCTAAAGATCTATTATGGGCGGCGGCAATTTTACATAATAGTGGTTTATATGTTAGTCATGCTGCCCATCATAAACATTCCTATTATTTAATTCGCAATGGTGAACTGTTGGGCTATACAGAAATAGAGTTAGAAGTTATCGCTAATATCGCTCGTTATCATCGCAAAAGTAAACCGAAGAAAAGACACGATGATTTTATGAAATTAACGGAATATTATCAGTATATGGTCAAACATTTAAGTGCTATACTGCGCTTGGCCGTGGCTTTAGATCGACGACAAATAGGAGCGATTAAAAAGATTGAATGTAAGTACGATGCCGAATATAGAACCCTACATCTGCATCTTTTCCCCAATAATGCTGAAGATGATTGTGCTTTAGAATTGTGGAGTTTAGACTATAAAAAACCCGTTTTTGAGGAAGAATTTGGGGTGAAAGTTGTGGCAACTTTGGCATTTTTACCCTGAAATCACGACCGGTGATCGGTTAGGTAGCTTGAAATCGGCAAGATGGAAATTTTCGAGACTTGTTGCCTATTAAGTAGTCGTGGAAAATTAATTTCTTGGTTAGGATAGGCACTCATGCACTCATGCAAGAGGTAGTGAGATATGTGTAATTAATTTTGCCTAGGTACTTATTCTAGGTCAAGATTATCGACCGTGGCAAATTGATAATTTTTGTTGATAGTCAAGCAGGAAAACAGTTAAAAACTGCGAAGTTACTGTTATAATCCAGAGGGAGTAGGAACGCAGAAAGAAAAGGAGCCGAAAAACTTGTTGCAATTAGCCAAAATCAGCCGCTTGATCGCTCTTGGTTGCTTAGGAACGATACTGACTAGCTTTCCTGTCCTCTCGGCCGAGAGAATCACTTTTATCTTAGCGCCCTTTAGTCGTACCCTAGAAATTAGTTCCCTAGAAAAGTTCGCCAAAACTGGCAGAATTGACGCTAATCTAAGACAATATTTAGGTAATACCACCACCGAACAACAAAAAGAATTTCGCCAAGCTTTAACCACAAGTAAAGAAGTTAATCCCGTCCTGATCTCGCGCTTTTTTAACTCCACAATGGGGAAAGATATCCTCAACCTTTTAGGGGAACTGATCACCATTCAAGGGGGTATTAATGGTAAATTTGCCCTGCGTTCTGCCCTAGTTAAATCAGCCTTTGAACCGGGAGGGGTAACTATTCTTAACCTGCTGCGTAATCTGCCCACTAATATGCAGATTGATGTGACAAAAGTGCAAAGATTAGCTCGGGCGATCGATATCGTCCTGAAAGCCACCACAGTATTCACGGAAAAGGTGGCGCAATTATCCTTAGAAGAAGCTAAAAAGGCCGGTGAAATTAATTTTACCGCCATGACCGACCCCCGACAACCCGGACCGCAACAAGTGGAACAGATGCGGCTGGATTTAACCGATAGCCGTCGTCAGAGGAAACTTTATCTAATTATTGTCAAACCCAAGGGGCAATTAACCCAGAAAACCCCCGTTATCGTCTTTTCCCACGGTTTAGCTTCCCGTCCCGAAGATTTTGTCCGACACGCAGAACACTTTGCTAGTTACGGTTATCTCGTCGCTATGCCCCAACACCCCGGCAGCGATACCCTACAGGTGCAGAATCTACTCGCCGGTTTATCGCGGACGGTTTTTTATACCAACGAATTTGTCGATCGTCCATTGGACATATCTTTTGTGATCGATGAATTGCAAAGACGCAACGCGGGGGAATTTCAGGGGCAATTAGATTTAGATAATGTGGGAGTTGGTGGACATTCCTTCGGCGGTTATACAGCCTTAGCCGTGGGTGGAGCGACGATCGATTTCGAGAATTTACAACGAGACTGCCAAAGAAGATTAGCTTTTCTCAATGTCTCCCTCTTGCTGCAGTGTCGTGCTTTGGATTTACCCCGAGAAGAATACAACTTTCGCGACCCGAGAATAAAAGCGATTTTTGCGGTTAATCCGTTTAATTGGAGTATTTTCGGGGCTAAAGGACTGGCTAAGATCGAAATTCCCACTTTTGTGGCGGCAGGAACCTACGATCCCGCTACCCCCGCTATTTTTGAACAGGTGCGCTCTTTTCCCCTGCTCAATACTGAAAATAAATATTTAGCTCTGATTGAAGGTCAAGCTCACGTTGATTTTTCGGTACTAGATGCGGGAATTAACGAAGCGATCGAATCCGTAGCCGATCTTACCCTGCCAGCACCATATCTGATCGATAGTTACGCCCATTCCCTATCTTTGGCCTTTTTTGAGGTGTATATTCGCAAAAACCCCAGCTATAAACCTTTTTTACAGGCGGCCTATTCCCAATATCTCAGTCAAGGCCAGGAGTTTAGATGTTTTCTGATTACCCGCGCCTCCTCGGCTGTTTTAGAACAGCTAATCGAAGATTTTATCGCTCAAAATGTCCGTTAATCAGTTATCAGTTATCAGTTATCAGCTTATCAGTTTACTGATCACTGATAAGCTCCCCACTTTCCCACTTCCAATTCATCATTGATCATTCATAATTTATATTTGTTGAGGGCGTTTAAGTAGTAATTGGATAGCCAAAAGAATTAAACCAATGGTGACAAAAATAAAAATAAAGGTTCCTAGAGAAGCTAAACCAAAAACTAAAGTCCGGACAGCACTGCCAATTCTCAAGGCGATCGGACTGTGAGCAACCATCGGTTTTGAGTAAAAAGAATGACCGATCGCTGCTGTAAGATGATAGAGAATTGTCCCCAGTGCTGCCGAAATTGCCGCACCAACTAAACAGCGAGTAGGAGTAACTTTTTTGGTTTCTAATTCTGTGGTCATTACTTTTTAGTCCTCAAATATTGCCCAGGTTAAATTTTAATTCTTTTCCCCGACTAGAACCAAGGATCGAGGGCGGAAGGAAAAGAAGTATTGACTTCGACAGAGAAAGGATCCTCTGAATCCGAGGAAACAATCAGATCCTGATTCGTCTCTAGTTGCCGTTTTAACTGTTCCCAATCGCCGGGGTCGGTTAACTCCTCATAAACAGGGGCAGCGGAAACGATCATTTCCTTATCCGATGACCGGTTGCGGGAAGAAAGAACTGAATTAGTCAAATCAGGTAGCTCCTGGTCGATAATAGTTGGATTTGCGCTCTTTGGAGAATTTTTGGGCGAATTTAGGCTAATTTCTTGCTTTAATAACTGTAATTCACCATTGAGAGCTTTTAATAACTGCTCGATCACCTCGATTCTTCCGAAAACATCCGGGGGAATCTCAGGATTATTGGCAGCAGAGAGGGAGGGTAAAGTTAATTTATCGGCCATGACGCGGTCGATTTCCTCTAGGGTAGTATAACCTTGGCGGACTAATTCCAAACCGTAGGCGAGGAGAGACTTGAATCCTGCTCGTGTTGCCGCTTTTTTGAGCATATCGGCGGGTTTATTCTCAGCGATGCAAGTTTTGAGGTCAGGGGTAATCGTGATTACTTCAAAGACCCCAATCTGGGACTGATAACCGATGCCGTGACAATGACGGCATAATCTCCCTTTTTCCCGCGCTTGGATGATTTCTTCGGCAGTGAGGGAATTAGCTTTATAAAAGCTGTATTGAGCAGCTTGGGCGGGAGAAAGACCAAATTTAGCTAATTCCTCCCTTTTTGGTTGATGTTTCAGCCGACAAACCTGACAAACCCGTCGCACCAGTCTTTGATTGATCACTCCCACTAGGGTATCGGCGACTAGGGCCGGCTCCGCTAATTGATTGAGGCGAGCGATCGCGGCAAAGGCATTATTGAGGGGTAAACTAGAAATAACTAAATGTCCTGTCAAGGCCGCTTCTAGGGCATGGGCAAGGGTGGAAGAATCCACCAGCTGATCGATGCCGATGATATCCACATCTTGATTCCGGAAAGAGGGCAAAATCGAGGCATAATCTTGACCTTGACCATCAGCGATTTCCACTTGGGTAATACCGTTAAGGCCGCGTTCGATCGAGGTTTCCACGGTGGCGATATTAACATCGCCCTGGTTTCGATGGGCTAGTAGAGAATAAAAACTGGTGGAACAACCGCCTCCGGCCGGTGCGGTGAGCAGAATCAACCCCGCCTGGCGCTCGATCATGGTGCGTACCAGTTTACAGGTTTCTTGGCTAGTAATCAACTCATCGAGGGGCCAAAGTGGGGATCGAGAATCAAAAACCCGCAAGAGAATTTTTTCCCCGTGTTGACGGGGTAGGGTGTGGAGACGAAAATCTATTTTGCGACCGGAAAAAGTTTTGGTCATTTTTCCCTGTTGGGGTCGCGATTTCTCGCTGACATCGAGGTTAGCCAGAATTTTTAACCGTGAGATAATCGCTGGGGTCGCTTCCCGAGAAATCGGTTCCCCGGCAGAACGCAGGAGACCATCTTGGCGAAAACGGATAGTTAATTGATTTTCTTGGGGTTCTAGGTGAATTTCCGTCGCTTTGCTTTCAATGGCTTGAACAAGGATATTATTAACGAAACTGATGATCGTCCCTTGATTCGCCTCTTGAATCAGCCCGAGATCCTCGTCGGCTAATTCGCGGTTGAGATGGGGGAGAGATTGGCCATCTTCAAAAATATCAGTTATGTCAACTATGGTCTTTAGATCCTGTTCTTGGGGAAGACGATGGCTAGATAGGGCTTCTTCTTGACGAGAACGATAGATTTCGACCAATTTCTGGTAATCTGCCCGAGCGATCACACGACGCTCAAACTGCAATTCTTTATCCCGGAGGATACGACGTAAATCATCGAGAATTTCCTGATTAGCGGGATCGACCATGGCTAGGTGAAGAACCTTGCGATCGGATTCTTGTTTTTGTAGGGGCAGGATCTGATAACGACGGCAAATTTCAAAGGGAAGGACTGTGCGAAACAGATTTTCGATTTCTGTCCAGTTGATCGTCTCAGTCTCAGGGTCAAGATATTCTAACCCATACTTGGCTTTTAGTTTTGATAGTTGTTCGAGTCGGTAGTATGCCAGTGCCTCTTTGGGTAAAGGACGACCGGTGATCAGGGGTAAAATTGCCAGTAGAGATAGATGACCTTTCTGTTTCTGGATTATTGCCTTTTCTAGTTGCCCGATAGTGATATAACCCGATTGCACTAACTTTTGGGCAAAGGAAGGCAGCTTGGTCTGGGGGGTCTCGTTTGCTGATGACATGGAATAGAGCCAGTTAATATTGTACAGCCCACTACTCTATTATGCCCATTTTCTCACCGTAGCTAACAGACAGGCTATTTTTTTTAGGCAAGGGCCAACGGGCCATCGGCAAGGGAAAGAAAATTTATCGTCGGCTACTTAGCAAGGATTGATAGTGAACACTCATTTTTATATTAATAAATATAAATAAATATGAAGTAATTTAAGTTTCACAGAGAATGAACCTGATCTTTTTTAGGATGGTGGTAAAACTGATTTTCCATTTCTCAGGTTGAAAGGTGAACCCAGATTAAGCCATCTGAACGATAGGAGGACAAGCCAATGTTTGAAGATTTTACCTATATTACTGATGAGGCTTTTTTAGAGAATTATTGGTGGGAAGAAAAAGTTATTTGTCTCCACTGCCAAGGCAAAGGAAGAATCTATCTAGAGACAGAGAATGAATCCGTCCCCTGTAAATTCTGTGAAGGTGAAGGCATTATTCAACGAAAACAAGAGGATACTAACTATTCCTAAAAATCTGTATAATTGGATACCATATATTAAAAATCTTCTTGAGTTAAAACCTCGGGCTGACATTGTTTAATTTCGCTGTTAATCCCGACGGCAGATTCCGATTGTAGGTCTTCGATATAACCGGATTGATGGGATAAAGCTTCAGAAAAACTCTCAAACGGACCGAAATAATAGAGACATTTCGGCTGAGTGGTGGTGATCTCTATCCACCAGGGTTGAGGTGGTAAACTAGGCTTAATGGAGACAGTTTCTGAGTCAAGAGGCTTTATACTAAGAATCCTGGCACCTTGGCGCAGGAGGCGCTGTGTTTCTTGACTCATGCGGCTTTTAGGTACTCGCAGGACTGTCTGGGAGAAGCGTTGAGGCAAAGAGCCAGAAGAACCGGAAAAAACAACTTCATAGAGAAATATTTGATTCTCTCCCTGATTATTAGCCTCTAGCATACAGAAAAGATTCTCTTTTGGGGGTAAGGGTTAAAAAAACAGACGCTACTTTGAGCAGATGACTCAAGCAAAATCATCTCCTAACAGAGTAGCGCATCTTGATAGGATAGCATAGAGCGGCAAAAAGTTAGGTTTTGACCTATTCTTCCCTCACAGCATGGCTTAAGGAGAGATTCTTCCACAGGAAGAACCCGATAGAGTTCTTTTATTGAGCCATCCCTGAAGATATCTATGAGGATTTTTTCTCCCGTCAGTTTATTCAAGATGCTGTGGGCGAATATATAGCGTTTCCTGTTCGCAAGAGGTACATTATCGATGTTGAAAAGCTTAATCAGCAAAGGTTAAACTGTGCCACACAGGTGTGATAACTGCTATATAGCAGTTATCTTAATGGTCAGGTAGGAAGTTTTCGTTTTTTGGATTCGGTTGTCGGTCGTCGATGCCAAATCCTGTTATACTTCATCTTTATGAGAAACAAGGTCAATAATACTGACAACAAATAGAGTTTTTTAACAAATATGCGGACACCAAAATTAAGCTTAGGAACCAGATTATTTTTATCCCATCTCCTCGTTATGGTGGTGGGATTGAGTAGCTTTATTATCATTGCTAAATTATCTTCTCCGCGAATGTTTGTTTTACGTTTGGAACAGTTAGAAAGGCAGGGATTTTTTACCGTGCGTTCAGCGAGAACTTTCTTGGTTAGGGGTTTTGAGACGGCTTGGGATAGTAGTGCTATTTGGTCATTTATTGCGGGAGGAAGTGCGGCTGGTTATCTGAGTTTTTTGGTTTCCCAACGTATTATGAAACCAGTAAAACAAATCAAACAAATCACTAAAAATTTTGCGGAAGGGGATTTATCGGCGCGAGTTCCAGAAAGCGAAATACCAGAATTAAATCAATTAGCCATCAGTTTTAATCAGATGGCGATTAGTTTAGCTGATGTAGAAAAACGTCGCCAGGAATTAATCGGTGATCTTACCCACGAATTACGCACCCCTTTAACTGTGGTACGGGGATATCTAGAAGAATTAGCCGATGGTGCGATCGAACCTAATCCAGAACTTTATCAGAAATTAGTGAAAGAAACCCGCCGGTTAGAACGTTTAACCCACGATCTACAGGAGCTATCGCGAGCGGAATCTGGTTATCTCTCGATTAAACTGCAACCTGTTAATTTATTAAGTTTGTTAAATTCTCTTATCGAAAAATTCGCCGATCAATTATTAGAAGATGGACCAACTTTACAGTTAGATTGTCCCCCCAATTTACCATCTGTCATGGCCGATCCCGATCGCCTTGAACAAATTTTAGTTAATCTGCTCGGTAATGCCATTCGTTACACCGATCATGGTGCAATTACCCTGCAAGTGACAAGGGACAAAAATCGCCTACAAATTGCCGTTATCGATACGGGAATCGGCATCGCAGCAGAGGATTTACCCTTTATTTTCGAGCGCTTTTGGCGGGCTGATCGTTCTCGTTCCCGTTATTCTGGGGGTAGTGGTATTGGTTTAGCGATTACCCGTCGTTTAGTGGAATTACACCAAAGTCAAATGGAGGTAGAAAGTGAATTAGGTAAAGGCAGCACTTTTCGTTTTTCCCTAGCAATATCTCCGAATTGGGAGTAGGGGTTTTTTTAGTGATCGGTAAACAGTAATCGGTAAGGGGAGAAGGGGGAGATGGAGCGGGGAGAGAGAGTTTGAGCATTTGTACTAAAATATCTAATAGACATTTCCAAAAATTATAGCAAAGAGCGGGGTGGTTAGGACAATCAATCGCTGAAACCCTTGACCGATAAGAGTTTGAAAATTGAAAGCGTCCTAACTAACTCGTTCTATGCCATATAACCCAATCACAGCTTGCTTTTAGCTTTTGTACTAACTGAGTAGTTCTAAGCTACTAAAATGCGTATCTATCGTTGCTAATTCAATTTCACTGAAAAAATATGAGACAATTAAAATCATTTTTATTTGGTTAGATTCCTTAACTAGAAAAACTTTTAGTCTTAAGATATAGTCATTTCAGATAATTCTGATACACTCTAGACTGGTTGAACCATTATGAACTCTGGCATTGATATTCTCAATCCTAATTGAAATGACTATAATATTAGGTGGAGGTCTAATAGGCAGTTTCAATGCAGTGCAGCTGATAACGAGATGACTATTCAGGAGAAGACAAGTCGCGGAAAATCTGGCTGGCGATGGCTGCACTCCGGCGAATTTGTTCAATTTCGGAAAGACTTTGCCAATCTTCGGTGTCTATAGTGGTTTTGCTCTGGCCATTACGCATAGTATAGGCGTAGGGACGGGCAAAAACCTGTAAATCTTCTGGAGACCATTGGGGAAAAAGCTCGCTAAGACAAACAACAAGGCGATCGAAGTTATCTAATTGACTATTAACTAGATTTTCAGCACTTTCTACTAGACGATTTAAATGTTCGGCTGGCAGTAAAGAGGCAAATTTATCAAAGATATTAGACCGGGATGAAACGGAAACTGTCGGGAATTTTTGGTGTAAACTGCTAAAGAATCTATGAGCTTGTGCCTCGATCGCCGTCGCTTCTAGTCCTTCACACAGAGAAAAAGGCGTTTCCGTGACATCTAAGGGATCATTACCCTCAACAGCGGTTACATCCCAGGGATAGGTGACTTCCTCTTCGATCAGGATTGCCAGAAGTTCTGCGTTAATCTGTTCGGATAGGGATAAATGGCTCATAAATAATACTCCATATTTTGGCCTTTGTGGCGTTCAATGAGTAACTACATCTCGGTTTTGACAATTCCCGAAGCTACCAACAGACTTCTGGTGGAAGTCAGGCAAGAGGCACTCTTGCCATAGTAGCAATAATTAACCCTTTAAACAGGATTTAGTATGCAGTGCGCTACTATCATGATGGTAAAGGCCTAGTTTTTCCCGACTGCGATCAACCTAATTGGACGGAATTTCTCGATCAAGGTTTTTGTATGGCGGCTTGTTATCAAACCTCCGATACAAGTGTTAATAGTAGGGCAATGCGGCGACTGGTAGCAACCTACGGGATGCTTTCCTATTTTTTATCCGTCTCGATTATTGCTATTATTTTTGGAATGATTGGTAATTTACTCTGAGCAAAAAAGATATTTTATTAGGGAAGTTATGGTTCATCAGAAAATTAATCTCGATCGCCTAGGTCCAGAAAAGACACTAATTACCCCCACCTATGCTTCCCGCGCCCTGACTTCCGCCGTACCTAAATACGAAATTCCCGAGGGAGAAATGCCGCCGGCGGTGGCCTACAATTTAATCCGCGATGAACTCGCCCTTGATGGTAATTCTCGCCTGAATTTGGCTACTTTTGTCACCACTTGGATGGAACCGGAAGCCAAACAATTAATGGCAGAAACCTTCGATAAAAACATGATCGACAAGGATGAATACCCACAAACCGCCGAAATTGAATTGCGTTGTGTGAATATGATCGCTAGACTCTGGAATGCTCCCGAAAGCGAAGCGGCAACCGGTTGTTCTACCATTGGTTCCAGTGAAGCGGCGATGTTGGGAGGCATGGCTTTAAAATGGCAGTGGCGCAAACGCCGACAAAAAGAGGGTAAACCCACCGATAAACCTAATTTAGTCATGGGCATTAATGTGCAAGTTTGTTGGGAAAAATTCTGTCGTTATTGGGAGGTAGAACCGCGTTTTGTGCCGATGGAAGGGAATCGTTTTCATCTCGATGCGACCGAGGCAATTAAACTAATTGATGAGAATACGATCGGGGTAATTGCCATTATGGGTAGTACCTTTGATGGTAGTTACGAACCCGTCCAAGAAATTAATGATGCCCTAGAAAAATTGAACAGAGAAACTGGCTGGCAAGTTCCCCTGCACGTCGATGGTGCTAGTGGTGGTTTTATTGCTCCTTTTCTTGATCCCGATTTAGTCTGGGATTTTCGCCTCAAATGGGTTAAATCGATTAATGCTTCTGGGCATAAATACGGTTTAGTCTATCCCGGTGTCGGTTGGATTATCTGGCGAGATCGGCAAGAATTGCCAGAAGAATTAATTTTTCATTGTAATTATTTAGGCGGCGATCTGCCTAATTTTGCTCTGAATTTTTCTCGTCCCGGCAATCAAGTAGTCGCCCAATATTATAATTTTTTACGCTTGGGTAAAGAGGGTTATCGACAAATTCATCAAGCCTGTCGAGATACGGCCTTGTATTTATCGGGGGAAATCGCTAAGCTCGGACCGTTTGAATTAATTACCGATGGCAGCACTATTCCGGTTTTTGCTTGGAAATTAAAGGAAACAATTAGTGATCAATCTAATTATAGTTTATTCGATTTAGCCGATAAATTGCGCGAGCGGGGTTGGTTAGTTCCTGCCTATACAATGCCCAAAAATCTCCAAGATTTAACCGTGCAGCGCGTGGTGATCAAGGAGGGATTTAGTCGCGATATGGCGGATCTGTTGTTGCGGGATCTTCGGTCAGCGATCGCCTTTTTTAAATCTCAGTCTAATTATCAGTCAAAATTATCTGGTTCCCATTTTCATCACTAAAAGATGTTGAGGAAAAAATCGCTTAAATTTCCCAAAAATTGGCAACCCTTACAAAGTTTTGGTGTTGCCAATTTTTCCACTCCTGTCTCAACTTAGGATCTCTGCACCTCATCGAGAACAGTAATGCCTAAATCTTACCCGAATACACCAAAAAAAATCTGACTTAATCCTATGCAATTTGTACCAGTTGTCGATATTAATCAAAGATATTTAATGCTAACTATACCATCTAGATCTAGAGGATGGATGAAAAAAATTGGTCATACTCTGCTAATATTTGCTGTAGTTTTACTACTGACTCTAACTTCCCCTCTTTTGGGAATAGCTCAAAATCCGACACAACCGGAAAACAGAATTGATGGCTTTCCAGTTATGTTAGATGGAAAAACTCTCTTTTTTATCCGGCGGGGAGTTTCTTCATTTTCGGCGGAGGAGAGAGCTAACGCTATTACCCGGAGAATTGAAAGAATTGCTCAAAATGATTCTATTCCTATTGAGAACCTGACAATTGAGCATCTCCCTGATGATAACTCACTTTATTTAAGTGTAGATCAAGAAGTAATTCTAACGGTGACGAAGCAAGATGCAAAAGCCTATCGTTCAACACCGGAGCTTTTAGCTCAACAAGCTTTACAAAAAATTCAGGTCGCTATCGCTCAATATCGCCAAGATCGAAAACCAGAACAACTACTTAAGAACATCATTTATACGGTTATAGCTAGTTTTGCTTTCTTGATTATTAGCTTTGCAGTTATCAAAATTTCAGGAAAACTATTTCCCTTCATTAGACGTTTGATTGAATCCTTAACACCGGGCATTCAAATCGGGAATGTTGAGATCATATCTTCCTCTAAAATCAGCTTTTTTTGGTTGCGATTTCTTCGGATAATTCGCTTATTTTTTCTGTTTTTATTATTATTTAATTATGCAACATTTGTACTTCGTTTATTTCCCTGGACAAGAGTTTTTGGCGAGAGTATTTTAGGTTATTTTTATCAATCATTAGAACTGGTTTTATCCTCTATTGCCCAATATCTTCCCAATGCCTTTATTATTGCCATAATCATTTTTATAACCTACTACTTAATCGGGCTAATCAAGCCCTTTTTTACAGCAATAGAAAGAGGAAATCTGGTTATTCCTGGTTTTTATACTGATTGGGCTAAACCGACTTACAATATCCTATTAGTCATAATTATTGCCATAGCAGCAATAGTAGCTTTTCCCTATTTGCCCGGTTTTGATTCCCCTGCTTTCCGAGGTGTTTCTGTTTTTCTCGGTCTTCTTTTATCCCTTGGTTCTACTTCGGCTATCGCCAATGTTATCGGGGGAATTATTCTTATCTATACCCGTGCCTTTCGCATCGGAGATCACATTCAGGTAGGAGAGGTAATTGGCGATCTAATTGAAAAAAACTTCTTAGTAATTCGCATTTGCACTCCCACTAATAAAATCATTACTATTCCTAACTCATCTTTATTAAGTAGTAATGTAATTAACTTTAGTATTTCCTCGCGGGAATTAAACAGAAATCTAATTATTCAGACAACGATTACCCTAGGGTACGATCTGCCCTGGCGAAAAGCCCACACAACCTTAATTGAAGCTGCTCTAGAAACTGTGCATATCCTCAAAGAACCCGCACCTTTTGTCCTGCAAACTAGCCTAGATAATTTTTACATCAGTTATCAATTAAATGCTTACACTAACCAACCCAATTTGATGGTAATAATTTATTCAGAACTCCATCAGAATATTCAAGACAAGTGTAATGAAGCCGGGATTGAGATTCTCTCTCCCAGTTACACTTCCCTACGAGATGGAAATACAACAACTATCCCCGAAAATTATTTACCTTCCGATTATGTCGCGCCTCCCTTTCGCGTTCAATCTTCAGACAATCAGGAAAACAACACATTATGATAGTAAATCCGTTTTTAAGCCCTCACTATTGGCGGATTATTAATATAATGTTAATTGAGCTTAGAAGGAGATAAATCGATGACGGCATCCTATGAGCAAGACTTTGGACTTTGGGCCGAACAAATGGCCGATTTATTAGCTTCTGGTCGGTTTTCCGAGTTAGATATTGAGAATTTAGTCGAAGAGGTGCGGGATTTGTCGAAACGGGAGCGCGATCGCTTACTCGCTAGTCTAAGATTAATTTTGCATCATTTATTAAAGTGGGACTATCAACCTCAACGGCGATCCAGGGGTTGGTTGGGAACTATTCAGCGAGAAAGAGCTAATATTAGGCTTTATTTGGACGATAGCCCCAGTTTAAGGCGATATTTAACCGATGAAAGCCTATTTAAACTCTATGCTGTTGCTTGTTCCGATGCTTTTAGAGAGACGGGATTAGAGTTTCCCCCCATTTGTCCCTACGGTATTGAGGATATTTTAAATCGTTCTCTTCATTTGTCGGAACGATAGACGAATCTCCTCACCTAACGACTGTATCTTATAATACATTGTGCCTACCAAAACCAGCCGAAACCCCTAGTCATTTTCTTCTTCTCTATTTTCAATATTTATTGCTGACATTTCTGAAGGCAAAGGAGTTGCTAAACGAATATTAACATCAATCATCAATTGATTTTTTTCAATCTTTATATTCGCTCTTTTCACAACAATGAAAGCAGAAATAGAATCACTGGCATCGTATTCAAGAGAAAAATCTTTTTTATAACCAGCATCCTCTAACCATTCAGCAATATTACGCCAATTCTCTACCTTGCCATTATTATTACCAACCAGTTCTTTAACGTATTGATAGAGCGTAGTGCATAAATCTACCTCAACTCCTTTACGACTCTTCTTGAGTTTTTCAGCAATTTCTGTGGGACTATAACCGCAGAGTAATCCTTGTAAATGTTTTTTTTCAGTAGGAGTCAGTCGCTTTCCCTTAACAGAAGCAAGATCAAGATAAAGAGTTTCTAAGTCCCATTGACTCATAGCTCGG
This sequence comes from Microcystis sp. M169S2, assembly GCF_020245865.1. Taxonomy (NCBI): domain Bacteria; kingdom Bacillati; phylum Cyanobacteriota; class Cyanophyceae; order Chroococcales; family Microcystaceae; genus Microcystis; species Microcystis sp. M169S2. Next base: position 6,954 of record NZ_JADBUB010000113.1, on the reverse strand, counting down.
GAAAAAGGGTCATTATTGGTATCCATAAATTTTTGCCTAAAAATTTCCTAGTCAGATTCTAGCATAATTCCTAGTGTTGACTAATTGAATGATGTAGAACTATAACTTATTGTAAATGATTAGTAAACAACCACTTTTTAATTGAGGTAATTAAATATGCCTAGTTATACTCCTCCTACCAGTTATACTGGTACTAAAAATGGCGATAGAATCTACGGATCTGCTCAAAATGATTATATTTTTGGGGCTGGTGGGGATGATAAATTATATGGCGGTCGTGGAAATGATACTCTTGCGGGAGGTGAAGGAAATGACTATCTTGATGGAGGCGATGGTGACGATATTTTGCAAGGATCGGACACTCTTAATTATTACTACGGCATCCCCGGTCTAACTGTCCCAGAATATGATACTTTAGTTGGAGGTGCGGGTCGTGATACATTTGTAATTGGGAATAATCGAGGTAATCTTAATATGGGACCAGGTTATGCAGTAATAGCTGATTTTACCTCTTTTGTTGATCGCATTCAAGTTAAACGAAGTGGAGTATCTATTACTCTTAAAAAACAAAATATGGTTGGAGGAGGTGCTTCAGATACACTTATTTATAATGGTACAGATTTGATAGCAGTTGTTCAAGATAATAGTAGTTTGCAATTAAATAGTAGTTATTTTAACTTTGTTTAATGCAACTATCAGATTTTGTAGGGTGCGTGTTTGCGGCTACCAATTCTGTTAAAAAACCAAAATTAACAATCCGCACCCGACGCAGCAAATTTATTATTAAATTGGTGCGTTACGCTTTCGCACTTTACACCCTAAGAGTGGTACGAAGTTGAAGGGTGATCGTTCTTGTCGGTGGGGTGGAGTGCGATCTCTGTCATCGAATAAGATATAATTGGGAAGGTAAAAATAGTTAAAGCATTATGAGTTACCAAAACATTATTACCATTGAACCTGGAAAACGCAGCGGAAAACCCTGCATTCGAGGAATGCGTATAACTGTGTACGATATTCTAGAATATTTAGCAGCAGGAATGACAGAAGCAGAAATTCTTGAGGATTTTTCAGAATTAACTTCCGAGGATATCAAAGCTTGTTTGGCTTTTGCTGCTGATCGAGAGAAAAAATTATTTATCACCTCTTTATGAAACTGTTATTAGATGAAAATTTGTCAGATCGGATTATTGATAAAATAATTGATTTATATGCTGATTCTCAGCACGTTAAGACTTTAGGAATGATAAATACTGATGATGCACTTATCTGGGAATTTGCCAAATTCAACGATTTTGTAATTGTCTCTAAAGATGCCGATTTTCATCAGCGCAGTCTATTATATGGTCATCCACCCAAATTTATCTATCTTCGTATTGGCAATAGTCCCACTGCAAAGATTATCGAAATTTTAAGAGTTTATTTTTTAATTATTGTTGAATTTTTTGATAGTGAAACAGAAAGTCTGTTGATATTAAGTTAAGTGCGATCGCTGATCTGGTAGATTGCGTTAGGCGGCAATCCCAAAAGTAGGGGCGCAAAGAACTTGCACCCTCTGGATATCACGGTAATTCCCCTGACGGTGGCTTCTAGCGGAACATTGCCCGGAGAGAACTAGAGAGTTGATTGGCTACCCGTGCGGCCACCAATCCCGAAAGGGCAGCAACCACCACTGTAGCAAGGCAGGTTAGCTGGGCTGCCGCCGGGCCACCCACTCCCAGCACCATCGCCACGGCGGTCAGAGGTAGGCGATAGCCGCCAGCAATACCGGCCGCTGCCCCCGCCGCACCCGCCAGATCCCCCGAAATTTCAAAGGTGGTGGCGAACACCCGGCCAGTGAGGTCGCCGATCGCCAGAAAAGGGACAAACACGCCGCCACAGCCCCCGGCTAAAACCGCAGCTGTGGTAGCCGCAGCCCGGAGCAGAGCCACTGCCAACAGGTGATAAGGAGTTGTTTCAATGTTTTCGGCCCAGACGATAGCGGCTCCCCCTGGTCCAAAAGCCGCTGCCGGAGTCGCCACCTGTCCGATCACGATCGCCAAGAACAGCATCATCAGGCCACCAATGAGGAGACGAGTGCCAGGCCTGTCCCGCAAGCCTCTGGCCCAGTAGATCGCCTCACCGGTGAGGGCTGTAATCGTGCCAGCGATCGCTCCGATCAACAAAGTGGCAGCCACCGCATCCCCGAAGTCAGTCGGGGCAACCTGCGGCACCACCAGCCGGATCAGTTGCAGCTTAAAGGCAGCGTTGACTCCCCATCCCACCAGTCCCCCGGCTAACATCGCCGCCACTCGCTCCGGGGTGATCGGAACCTGGCGTCGCTGACTCAACTCAAACATAAAAAAGCTGCCCACCAGAGGGATTCCCATCAGGGCAGAAACACTTGCCGCACCGCCACCGATGGCCAGGGGCCGCACCAGTTGACCCAGGGCTGGATTTATGGTACCCAACCAAGTTCCCGTCGCCACGCCAATATGAGCCGCCGGTGATTCCGTTCCCATGGGCGCACCCAGCCCAACAGTGGAGAGGATGGCTAGGGCCCGCAACGGTGCTAGATTCCAAGGGAAGCGCTCTTCGGCACCGGATGCGTTCACCACGTCACCGGTCAGATCGGCGCGAGCAATGTCATGGGGGAAGGAGTACCAGGCCATGAGAGAACCCCAGCGGCCAGAGGCAGTCGCCCCGCGGGGAGCTAAGATCTGCACAGGTTGGCCCCTACCCAGTCCAAACAGGACTAGCACTGCTAAGGTAACGCCCACCAGAGGCAGCAGCAGTAGCCAGACGTTGCCTAGGTTAGAGGCAATTCTGAGGGTTTGCTTAATTGCCTCAGTCAGCAGTACCGCGGCCAGAGAACCGATCAAACCGCCGAGCAGACCAGCAACAGCCCATGGGCCTACCCTGGTTAAGAGAAGTTGTAGTTTGTTATTTAGCATCGCGCAAGGAAAGTTAAGTTTTTATTGTTCTGATAGCAAGTCCATTTGAGTAGTCAAGCAAAACACCCTGAAAGTTTTCACTATATACTAAGTCCTTTCGATGGGACGGTTCTCCGCAGACTCCCCCTCAACAGGAGAATTAATTGCCAGATTCTCTTGTCTCGTGCCAAGGTTCCATCTTGCAATGGGAAAAGTGAGCATCTTCCTTCCTTCCCCGTGTTACAAGGGAAATCCTTGCAACGAGATATCTGTAAATATCTCTTGCCGATTGCCTATTCCAACCAAGAAATTAATTTTGCACGACTACCTAATAGTGACGTGGAGTATAAACCCACTGCTTGGTTTTACCCTGCTCAATCAGGCGAGTTTTACTAGATCCAATCAAAATTATGGTTCGCATATCCGCATCGTTAATAGTCATATCCCCTAGGAATTTCACCGTCACTGTTTCCCCTTTTCGTCCTAAATTACGCGCTAATACCACGGGAGTTTGCGGCGATCGCCATTGTAATAAAATCTCTTTTGCCTTCTCTAATTGCCAAGTGCGCTCTTGAGACACAGGATTATAAAATGCGATCGCTAAATCTGCCCGGGCTGCTAACTCAATACGCTGAGAAATCACTTGCCAAGATTTGAGAATATCCGATAGGGAAATCGTACAAAAATCATGGCCTAAAGGTGCGCCAACCCTCGCAGCCGCCGCCTGCATGGCCGAAATCCCCGGACAGACCTGAATGGCGATCGCATCCCATGCCGGTTTTGCTTTTTTTTCTAATACCTCAAACACGGCCGCGGCCATGGCATAAATGCCAGGATCTCCGGAGGAAACTAAGACAACTGATCGCCCCTTAGCCGCTAAATCTAAGGCCATTTCTGCGCGATCGAGTTCCACCCGATTATCCGATTCATGGCGGACAATTTCTGGTGTTCGCAGGGATTCTACCAAATCCAAATAGGTTTTATAACCCACCCAATCCGTGGCTTTTTCCAACACTTCTCGAACTTCCGGCGACATCCAATTTAGCGCACCCGGTCCAGTTCCAACTATGGCTAATTTACCTTGACTTTCCTGGTCTAAATCTCCCAGTAGTAAACCAGATTTTTCCTTAATTTGCTGGCTTTCCTCCCACAGATAAACTAAACAGTCACTGCTAGGTTTTGCTAAGTTTAAGTTACTTTTATCGATAATCTCAATGCTCAATTTTGCTGCTGATGAAATTGGTAAATTACTATTTTTTAACCAGTCCGCTTCACCGATTAATTTTACTTTTTCACCGGCTAATAAATCGGACAGAAACTTCTTAGCATCATCGGGATTAACTAACTGATAACCCGGTGGTGGCGATAATAAGGTAGTTTTAAATCTAATATCACCAGTGGTGGTAATTGCGGGGGAAATTTGCAAAACCGAGGCAATTTGACGAGCGAGATCATTAACCCCTTGTAAACCCCCCAACAAAGGCACTACGGCGCTGCCATCTTCTGCGATTGCTAATACAGGCGGTTCTTGCCATTTATTAGTTAATAAAGGTGCTAAAGTGCGAATTAAAATACCCGCCGCACAAATGCCAATAATTGGCGTTCCTGTCTGGAAAAATTCTCGCACCGTTTCGCCAAAATTAGTATAGGTAAAATCAGCCGAATGGGTACGATTTATTAACCCATAAACCACTGCTTCCGGTAGGGACATTTGCACTTGACGAGCCACGAGAATGCTGGTTTCTCCTAAAATGAGAATAGCTGGAGGTTTCATTTAGCTGCCCCCGACTGCGTTGAGGTTAACTTTTGGATAAATTCTTGATGTTCTACCGAGTTAATTCCAGCTTTTAAGATGTCTAAAACCCCTGACATATTGCCGTTGAGCATGGCTGAAATATCTAACCACAAACCCGGAAATACTAGAGAGCAAATCACCCCTTCTTGGTTGGGTAACAAAGAAATATAATCGCCATTTTCTAAACTAAACCAATCAATCTTTTGATCAAATACCTGCCAAATAAGGTATTCTTGAATGCCACTGCGTCGATAAGCACGTTTTTTATCACCTAAATCTATGGCGGCACTACTAGCGGCAATTTCTACCACTAATTCCGGCGATCCTTCTAGGTATCCCTCTACAGTTAGGGTTGATTTTCCCCCGCTTTCTTGACTGATTAATAACACCCCATCCGGCTGTAGTTCGTTGTCGATATCCAAGCGAACTGTTGGCTCAATACCCATTTGTACTTGGGGTGTAGCAGCTTGATAAACTCCCACCCAAGTGATTAAACGTCCGTGGGGTTCAGCATGAAATTTAAACCTTAATGGGGATGCCATATATACAACTCCTTCGATCAGTTCGGCTTTTTTTAATCCTGGCATAGCTTGATAACGGCGCTCGAATTCGGGACGAATTAAGCGATCCCCATTTTCTAACGGGGGTAAATATTGAGTGGTTACAGCCTGAGAATTTAAGGATTTAACCGGGGAAGAAGTCATGGTGGCAGTCTTTGGGAACAAAACAGCATTGATTTTATTATAGATTGTTTCATCGGACTTCTTGCGGGATTTAACTTTTAGCTGAAATTTTCCCAGAAGTCCCGTGCTTTTAGCGATGGGATGAATGGCGACCAACAGATAGACAATTACCCAAAACTATAGCATTTATCTTAGTGGTGAGGTACAAAGTTTTCCTTTTGGGAAGTCGGTAGTCGATACCAAATTAGGTTACACTTCATCTAGTTATGAGAAATGCTGTCATAACTGATATAGCGCACCTAAATGAAAGGTAAACGTCCTCTTCTAGAGCCTACCCGTTCACGAATAACCGATAACTGATAATGTTGGTTCCCCTTACCCGTCAATCGATCGAGCAAATTGTCCCGATTATCGCCACAGGTCCCCAGTACGCTCACTATTGGGGTAAATGGTCTGATTTTCTGCGCCGTTTATTCATTTCTATCATCGCTCTCACCGCAGCTTGGTTAATCGGTAATTTATTCGGCCCCGGTGGTTTAACAATTAAACTGATTTTCAACATTATCGCCGGTTTATATTGGCTCTGGGGTCCGGTTTATTGGGCCAGTGTTCGCAATAATACCTATCGTCGTCTTCCCTACGGGGGGTTTTGGCGCGGTCGCGTTTTCGATGCTTTTGTAACCGAGGAATTAATCGGGGAAGAAGAAAGGGTCAATAAACGCGGGGAATTAGAGATTATCGAAAATCGCCAACGCTGTATTAATCTAGAAATCGGTGATCAAACTGGCTTTTCGGCGATCGTTCGCGCTCCCCTCAAACGCATCCATAAATCGATCCGTCCCGGGATGGTGGCCGAAGCTTTGTTAATGTCTCAAGACCCCGATTTAGGGGATATCAATCAACTTTCTGATGTCCATCTTCCCCAACTCGACCAGTGGATAGGGGAATATCCTGTGCTGCGACGGGATATTTTTCAGCAAGTTAGTCGCGAATTAGGAGGGGGAAAAGAACCCCGGCCAAAGCCTTCTCGTTATTCTAATAATGTCATCCGAAGACGCAAAACCCGTTAATTGTTCGGCGATCCCGGGGTTGGTTGGGAAGTATTCAAGGAGAAAGAGCTAATATTAGGCTTTATTTGGACAATAACCCTAGTTTAAAGCGATATTTAACTGATGAAAGCCTATTTAACCTCAGTTCGGGATAAGCTAAAACCCTGATGCTATCGTAGCCTGAAACTCCTATTCTTTCGTGGAAGCTATGGCAAAATTTCCTTAAACCGAACTGGCGTTTATTAGATAAACTGCGCTATTTACATAGTTTCATGTGTCAACATATTAGCTATTTCCACTTGTTCTGGAGGATTGTCTGGGCAATTCAAGTCTGAATTGCATCACTATCTGATCTACCTTTATAGAATACCTCATTGGGGGTCTGATAGTCAAGACATTTTCGAGGACGATTGTTAATCAAGTTTACGGCTCTTTCCACCTCCTCTGGCTTAACGATTTTAAAATTTGTCCCCTTGGCAAAAAATTGTCTTAACAGTCCATTGGTATGCTCGTTTAAT
>NZ_JADBUB010000112.1:0-8790 GCF_020245865.1 Microcystis sp. M169S2 | reverse complement strand
CTTGACTCATTTGATTTAAGTTGCTGGCAATGGCTTTCATCGTCATAAAAGCCGAGCTAAAGGCGATTAGCTCATTTAAGGGATAACTTCGACTCTCAACCCCCAAGCTCAGTAATTGCTTCTCAAGAGATTCAATTTCTTCGATGAGCAATCCTAACTTTGGTGGGTTGAGAATTACCTGGGCAGCGATCGCGGTCTGTTGTGTGATCGCTAAAATCATCAGCCATTTTTACTTCTTTGGTGAGGACGGTGGGCAGGCGTTTGGAGCGTTTTGCCCGTAAATATGCACCGATATTACCCAGTTCAATTTTCAGAACTTCCCGATAAAGGAAAAGGATGGCGTTGAGGGCTTGGTTTTGGGTGGCGACGGCAACGTTTTTGTCAACGGCAAGATGGGTCAAAAAGGACTTGATCTCTTCTTTTCCCATCTCACGGGGATGTTTTTTCTGATGGAAGAGCAGATAACGCTTAATCCAGTCCAGATATGTTTGTTCGGTGCGGTAGGAGTAATGCGGTAGGGCGGATCGTCTCTCGCACTACGTCTAGGAGTTTTCGGGGTGGGGGAGGGTTCATAAAAGAGTACGCTAATCGGCATAACACGCTTATTGTAATATTATACGGAAAACTTCTTGCGATCACTCCATTTGAGCGTAATATACGGAAAGATTCTTAAAAAAATGCGTATTTGGCGTGATATACGGAAAATTTCTGCATAATATATAGTTAGGCTGCACAACCCAGGAATCCGAATCCATACTAAAGGCAAATCTTACTCAAAGAACCATTATCGTGAAAGTACCATCACAAAGAATTACGTTTTCACCTAGTGACCAAGAAGAAATTCTTCAGCGTATAGGTTGTAGTCTTTCCACCGGGCAGATAGCCCAGGGTCATAATGTTCAAGAATTTGAAGACTCTTTTGCAAAGTACGTCAACGCAAAATATGCAATTGCTGTAAGTTCTGGTGGTGCAGCCATTGGCATTGGCATGAGATTACTTGAAGTTCAGGATAAAGAAGTTCTTGTTCCTGTTAATACTTTTGTAGCGACAGCAACAGAGATTATGTTGGCTGGTGGCTCTATCCGTTTCGTAGATATCGATCCTGGCACATTCTCAGTTTCTCTTGCTGCACTTCAGGAGGCTAAAACTCCTAGAACAGTAGGTGTAATCATTGTCCATATTGGGGGTATCATTAATCCTGAAGTAGAGGAGATTCAATGTTGGTGCAAGGATCAAGGACTCTGGCTTTTTGAAGATGCTGCCCATGCTCATGGCAGTGAATTTAATGGAAAGCAAGCAGGTAAGTTTGGCTGCATGGCAGCTTATTCCTTTTTTGCTACAAAGGTTATAACCAGTGGTGAAGGGGGGATGATAGTTACAGATGATCACAAACTAGCAGAACGAGCCAGATGTTTTCGAGATTACGGAAAACCGCAACCTTGGGTTAGTTATCATACAGAGATTGGTTCTAACTGGCGATTGTCTGAGTTTTCTGCTGCGGTTGGAGTGGTTCACTTGAAACGCCTGGAAGAGTTTATTAGTTGGCGACAAAAGGTAGCCGACCTTTATACATTTTCACTTCAGAGCATTAAATCGTTTACTCTTGTTTTGCCTGCAAGTAAAAGTAGCTGGTACAAATATATCATTTTACTGCCACCAAATATCAACAGATCAGATTTGAAATCCATCATGAAAGACAGAGGAGTAAGTCTTCCTGGAGGAGTCTACGAGATTCCGTTGCATCAGCAACCTATATTTCAAAGTGTGGTGGGAGAGTTTCCGATAGCAACCGATGTTTGTAGTCGTCATATCTGCTTACCTATATATTTTGGATTAACAGAAGAAGAAGCAAACTATGTAGTTACAACTTTGTGTCAATCTTTAGCTGAGATAGGAGTTGATCTATGAATGATTATAAGTGTGTAGTCACCGGAGGAAGCGGATACATAGGAAGTCATGTTATGGATGCTCTTAGGCTCAGAGGTTGTGATGTCCTGAACGTTGATATTGCGGAAGAAGTTTTCCAAGCTGATATTTCTAATCTAGAATCTGTTACCCAGGTATTTGGCGATTTAAGACCAGATTTTGTTTTTCATCTTGCAGCAATAAGTAATGCACGCCTAGCACTTGAAGATCCTTGCAAAGCTGTTGAGATAAATATACTTGGAACTACAAACGTTCTAGAAGCATCACGCCGAGCCAATGTAAAGCGAGTCATTCTAGCAAGTACTTGTTGGGTGGCTAATGCAATGGCTTCAGGAATTATAGATGAAAATACTCCTTTCTTACCTGAAGGGGGTGGACATATCTATACAACGACAAAAATTGCATCAGAATATTTAGTTCGTGATTATCAAAAACTTTATGGTTTACCCTTTACGATCTTGCGCTATGGAATTCCTTATGGTCCCAGAATGTGGAAGGGTCTTGTATTACGAAACTTTTTGGATCGAGCTTTTAGTAAGCAGCCCCTTGTTATTTATGGGGATGGTAGTTCTTCTCGACGATTTTTATTCATTAATGATTTAGCTAAAGCCCACGCACTCTGTTTACAAGATATTGCCATCAATCAAGTTTATAACCTGGAAGGAATGCGATTCGTCACATTAAAAGAATTGGCTGATTTAGTCGCAAAATTAGTGGGTAATGTCGAGATTTCTTATCAAGAAGAATCTTCTAGAGTTGGAGAACTGAAATATGATCGAAAAATCGTTTCTAGTAATAAGGCATATATAGATTTAGGATGGCAACCAGAAACAGATATTGAGTCAGGTATTCAACAAACAATTGAATGGTACAAGCAGGAAATTTTATCTGCTAACTAAATCTAAAAAGCAATCTATGCAAACAGACTCTATTAGAAATTACACTACTTACCTTCCCAAATTTATTATTGGAGGAGGAATGAAATGTGGTACAACCTCGCTTCATTCTATTTTGAATCATCATCCCAAAATATTTATTCCTCAAGAAGAGCCACATTTTTTTACCATTGATGATTTTGAGCAAAATTCAGATTTCTTTCTAAGATTATCGGATGGCTGGCATTTCTGGGATTTCGACAAAAATCTTACAGAGTATTTTCCTTGGTATGTAAATTTCTTTAAACCTGCTCACCCAGATCAAATTATTGGTGAGGATTGTGTTTCTTATTTGTCGTCTTCTAAAGCACCAGCCAGGATAGCTTCGATTTTGCCAGATGTAAAGCTTATTTTTTTGCTACGAGATCCAGTTAAGCGAACTTATTCGCAATATTGGCATTGGGTAAAGACGAATCGAGCTATATATAGTTTTGAAGAAACTTTGCAGTTTTCATCGGGACATCTTTTGCAAAGGAGTTTATACAAAAAACACATAGAAGAATACTTAAAGTATTTCAATTTAAGTCAAATAAAAATCGTGATTTTTGAAGATTTTATCCATAATACTCAATTAATTGTTGACGAAGTTTGTAAATTTATTGGTCTTCAAGAAGGCATTAAAATTGACAAACTAAAAACTCATACTAATAAAGCATTAGTACCTAGAAACTATTCGCTTCAGCTTTTCGTCAACACAGTCTTGAAAACAAAAGTTTCTGGACGTAAGTATTTAAGCTATCACCTACCTAATTCTAATCAAAAGCTTCAACCAAAATTTCTTTCCAGCGTCAACTTAATTCTTCAGAAAATCAATTTGACCCAAAAAAAAGCTTATCCTTCAATGAATGCTGATACTCGTCTTTTTCTGGAACAATATTTTAGCAAAGAGAATCAAGGGTTATCTGATCTAATTAGAATCCCCGTAGAAAATTACTGGAAATATATGTCCAAATCAACTGAATGAGGTGGATGATTATGTTAACTCCCCAAAATACTGTGCTTGTCACTGGTGGTGCAGGTTATATCGGTTCTCATGCAGTGCTTGCTTTGCAAAAAGGAGGTTATCAACCTATTATTCTGGATAATTTATCATCAGGAAATAGAGATGTCGTAGAAGATATTCTCCAGGCAAAACTTATTATTGGAGATATTAATGACAGGTCTTTGCTAAAACAAGTTTTCTCCACTTATAGTTTTACTGCTGTTATGCACTTCGCAGCTTCTATTGATGTGGGTGAGTCAGTCTCGTATCCTGAAAAATACTATCAAAATAACGTTTCAGGAAGCCTAAATCTTTTAGAAGCTACAATTTCAGCTAACGTTAAGAACTTCATCTTTTCTTCGACAAGTGCAATTTATGGGAATCCAGATCGAATTCCTATTTATGAAGAAGATACTCCGAATCCAATTAGTCCATACGCCCGAAGTAAACTGATGGTAGAACAAATTCTTAGAGACTTTGATATATCTCATAAACTGAAATCAGTTTGCTTCCGTTATTTTAATGCTGCGGGTGCTGACCCCTCTGGATTAATAGGTGAGGATCGTCCATCAGAGACTCATCTTATTCCTTTACTTCTATTAACTGCTATGAAAAAGCGAGATTCAATATCTTTATTTGGAACAGATTATGAGACTCATGATGGAACTTGTATCAGAGATTATATTCATGTTGCTGATATTGCTTCTGCCCATGTCTTGGGTATGGAGTATTTAATGCAAGGTGGTGAAAGCCAAATATTTAATTTAGGGAATGGCAATGGCTTTTCAGTTCGAGAGATAATTGAAGCTGCTAAGTGCGTGACTCAGCAAGAAATTTTTGTTCATGAAACTCAACGCCGCCAAGGAGATACCCCTATTCTAGTTGGTAGCAGTATAAAAGCAGAGGAAATTCTTGGGTGGAGTCCGAAGTATGTCAACATAGAACAAATCATTGCTCATTCATGGAATTGGCATCAAAAACGATTTAATTTTCAAAGCAAACTATGAAAAATGAAAAACCTCAAGCAAGCTTAATCGGTTGGAATTTACTAGGATATCAGTATCTTTTCCAAAGCCAATGGTTTAACCTTCGACAAGATAAGATACAGGTGTTCAAGAATAAAGAATTTACTTATACCTATGTTGAACATCCTGGCGCTGTTTTCATAGTTCCAATTACAGAAAATTTAGAAATTATATTAATCCATTCTTATCGTTACCCTATTGATAGATGGTGCTGGGAAATTCCAGCAGGAAGTTTGGGAGATCAGGACAAACTATCGCCAAGCGATGTTGCACGTAAAGAACTGGCTGAAGAAATTGGTGGAGAAACAGAAAACTTAAAAAGTTTAGGTTCTTATTATATGGCAAATGGTTTTGCAAGTTTAGAAAACCACTTTTTTATTGCATACAATACGAAAATTACTTTCACGCATCAAAAAGAAGACACTGAAGTTATTAGAGAGGTTAAAGTTCTCCCGATAGAACAGGCTCTACAAATGATTCAAAATGGTGAAATTAACGATGGCGAAAGTGCATTTGCAATGCTACTTGCATTCATGGAAATGAGATCGGTATTCCGGTTAACAGAAAGGTAAGCCAATGCAGCCCAACAATGCGTTGGTGCGGACGGTACAGAGGTTATCGGTGGGAGTTCGAGGTGGTCTGCCGCCGCACAACTTCACAGTTAGCCCGCTAAATCTCGGTGGGATTTCTCGTGAGACGTGTTCAAGAAATCACCTGGAATAGACATCTCCAAAAATTACAACCTAGTACGATCGCCGATCTGGTAGGGTGCGTTAATGAAATGTAACGCACCTTATCTAATGTTCAAAATCCGTGCGTTACGCTAACGCTAACACAGGCTACATCATATTTGATCGCCAAGATTAAGTGCGATCGTTTATCTCCGTAGGCTGGGTTGACGGCAGGAAACCCAGCATTGCTTTTCTCTATCAACACTAACCAAAAGCACGATCCCACCCAAAACACATCGACCCTTATTAGAAGCGGATAATTTCGATCGTGCATCGCGATCGTTGAAAACAGACATCAAATTCTCGAAAAAAGTTCGTTTGCCCAAGAATTAAGGGTATCTGAGAGGTTTTTGCCCAAGCAAAGGCTAGACGAACAGGTTCCAAATTCCCAATTTGAACATACACAAATAACCCTCGTGCTTCAACCCTTGCAAGATTTCCGGCCAATGGCAAGCGGACAGTTTGTTCCTCCCAAATTGCACCCAATTGCGGCCCGATGTCGTAAGGTAATAGATTGACCGTAGATCCGGTATCCAGCAAGGCATTCGCAGAAACAGAAAGGCCTGCATGACTCAGAGTGATGGGAATCGTGGGTAATGCTTCATCGTCGGAAAGGGGAAATTCGACTGTACTAGGCATGGGTAGATGCCTCTCGGTCATCCTGAATCATATGCATCAGAATATTGGCGGCTTCCGTGGCATCGTAGGGCGACCAAATCGGATACTCTGATGCGGAAAAGATAACCTGTAGTTCAGCATCCGGGATTTGTGCAGCTAGGAGTTTGAAGAGTGATAATTTGTCTGTCTGGCTCAGATTGTTGACCAGAAGAATTAACTCAGTGAGTGACATGGCTTAAACTTCTAGATATGCGAGAATAAATTGATCATAAGCGATCTGTGAGGTACGGTCTAACAATCCCGTTGCACACCGACCGTATCAGGTTGGTCGGTGCTGAGTAACAAGAACCACATCATGTGTTGCTACAATTTGATCCCACATCCATAATTCTATCAAGCTAAAATGGAGTGCTATCTAGAAGGAACTTATGATGAAATACAAAATTGTCCTTTATCGTTCTGAAGAAGGAATTACTGTTGGCGTTCCTGCGCTCCCCGGTTGTTGGTCTGAGGGAGATACTGAGGAAGAGGCATTAACCAATATCCAAGATGCAATTCGTGAGTATCTTGCAGCCTTAGAAGAACGCTTGCAAGATGGGGAAATTCGTGAAATTGAAATGCAGGTGTAACTATGCCTAGAATTCCTGGCGTAAATCACCTAGATGCAGTACGAGCCTTGGAGAAGGTAGGCTTTCGGATCATTCGCCAAGGCAAACATATCATCATGAGTGATGGGGTGCGTCAAGTTGCTCTTCCAAAGCACAATCCAATTAAGGCATTTACAATGGGTGGAATTGTTCAAGATGCTGGTTTGACAGTCGCAGAATTTCGTAAACTATTATGAGTACGATGCCAAAGGCACTGCGTAGCAGATCGCCTCGCCCGTAGGTTGGATTGACCCAAGGAAACCCAACATCAATCAACTCATAACAGAGTGGGATGCCGAAGGCACTGCGTAGCAGCACGCCGATCTTGTAGGGTGTGTTAATGAAGTGAACGCACCTTATCTAATGTTCAAAATCCGTGGGTTACGCTAACGCTAACACAGGCTACATCATATCGATCGCCAAGATTAAGTGATTGCCAAACACACCCTATCAATTCAAAAGAGCGAGATCGTTCAGGTTAAAATGGAGAAGGCAGTCAATGGGGCAAGGCTATGACAGTTCGGCAAAGGCGTTACAGCAAAGAGGAGATGGCTCGTCGGGGGAAAGAACTCTACGAGTCTGGCATTCGGCAGCAAGTCGAAGCGGGTAATGAGGGTAAAATTATCGCGATCGACATCGAAACCGGAGATTTTGAGGTTGATGAAACGGTCGTAGCTGCAACCAATCGGCTATTTGAGCGTAACCCTGATGCCCAGCCTTTTGGAATTCGGATTGGACACCCTGCCGTGTATCACTTTGGTTCGCGGAGCTTAAAGAAGAATTCATGATACGCGGAGTTGTGAATTTGCGCCGTGAAGCTACACTTTCCCTTGTAGCCGTAGGGTGCGTTCCCTAATGCAAGTCCTACTGTTCCACCAATAGATTTTGGGGAACGCACCATGCACATTGATTGAAGCTGATTTTTCTTGGTATATTGGCAAAACGCGGTTAACTTGAGTTTCAGTCTGTCCAATTTGTCACCTTTAGAGAGGTTAGATTGTCGATGGAAAGTAGCGATCGCGTAGTCTGGCGCTATGCTCAAGAACACGAGATATTGAGTTAGATTCAGGAACGGAGGTACTGGCAAACTGTAATTGCGGGCTTGATTCGATCCGCTATAATTAAGAAACTATCCTTTGTCTACAAGGGGTACACCACACCTTTCCGAGTTGATGGGACTAAGACGGCAGACTAACACGACTATCGAAAGATAGTCCGCTGTGTGGGCAATCGGGTTAATCCTTAGTCCCTGATCTCCACTGTTATCTTTCCTGCAAAGGGAGAGCAATGCCGGTTCACTCGATCCGGAGGAAGACAGTGTTAAAGGGAAGTAAGCTCAACGGCAACGGGCAGCGCAAATCAAACCAGTCACTTCAGTCTTTTTGCCAAAGGCTAAAGGTGAGTATCAAGCGTCTAGATAAAACTTCTCGATCTTATTATCGAAGATTTAGATTAGTTATTAGGCGTTTTTTACCCTTCTTACAGGCTATCGCTGCACTCATTGCAATCGCTAAATCTCTAGGGTTCTTGTAACCCAATCTAAGTTCGTAAGGCAAGGGAGAGATGTTTCTCAATCTTGCCTTTAACGTTAGTAGAGGAAGTGCGATCGCTGATCTTGTAGGGTGCGTTACGGCGAATTATTAATTTTGGTTTTTTGACTAAATTGATAGCCGCCTAACGCACCCTACACTCTACTGAAACAATCCACTACTGAATATACAGCCCTGAGAGCAGAGATCCTTCAGGCTGATAATATTTGCCTATTACCTATTGGGTGTAGGCAGGTAAGTCTTGACTCATTTGATTTAAGTTGCTGGCAATGGCTTTCATCGTCATAAAAGCCGAGCTAAAGGCGATTAGCTCATTTAAGGGATAACTTCGACTCTCAACCCCCAAGCTCAGTAATTGCTTCTCAAGAGATTCAAT
>NZ_JADBUB010000111.1:0-19514 GCF_020245865.1 Microcystis sp. M169S2 | reverse complement strand
TAATTGAGGGAATGAATACCAAAATAAAGCTTATTAAAAGAATGAGTTATGGATTTACCAATTTTCAACATCTTCGACTTAAGCTGTTTGCTTGCTTTAATTCATAACAAAAATTAACACACGAAAACCAGAAGAGCCGAGAATTGAGATAATTGACAAAAAGCCCGATTCCTGCCGAAAGGGTAGCAATTAATCCCAGGGCAGAAATAATCGTTTTGACCACCTCAATGGCAAAGGTGCGGCTGTCTTTGTCTTCACGGGCAAAAAGCCCCGGTATTTGCTGAAATAGCCAGAAGGGAAAGATTAGCAGTTTCCAAGCAACTCTGACAAGAGACTGGAGCGATAGCAACAATCTTTTAATTAGCCTTTTTCCCCCGCGATAGGGCATCTTTAGATTCCAAGCAAGAATCGCTCTGGGATGTTGGCTAAAATATTCTTTCGCTTGCTGCCAGTCATCTATCTCATTGCCTTCTTTACCCGATGCCAGCCGTTTTTGATAAAACTCGTGAGCCTTGATCTGGTGCAATTCTAAAGGAATTCGTGGTGATTTTTTCGGAACCATGCAGCGTTTTCCCCACCAATAGATGGATTTTGCCAAGAAACTGAGGGACTGACAAAACTGTTTTCGAGGTTGGTTGAAAGAGAGTAAAATCCAACCATTAAAGTTTATCTGTTAATCGAGTAATCGGCTCTCTTGGCTGCTGTGTAATCAACAGGATCGATCATCGAGATTGTCGGTATAGACTAGAGCCTAACGTCAACCTTTGATCAAGCTGTTGCGATACAATCCAGCAAGGACAAGAGAGCCTGTTTACAGAATCGATCGCTTTAAGTAGAGCTTGCTGAATAAATCTAAAAACCTTGTTGGATCAGACTTTTAGACTTTTTTTCCCTCAAAAAGTGCCGACCTTTGGAGTGATTGGGGGAAAAATTCAGGTACTTTTTCCCTGAAAATTAGCTAATTGACCTCCTGAAAATAGGTAAAACCCCACACCCCACACCCCACACCCCACACCCCACACCCTGCCCCTAGGAAAAGCTTTTTCAGCAAACCCTAAGTGGTGTACTCGGCGTTAATTTTGACGTAATCGTAACTAAGATCGCAACCCCAGGCCGTACCTGTTCCCGAACCGTTACCGATACAGATAGACATTAAAACGGTATCTTCTCGTAAATAAGACCCGCTTGCTGCCGCTTTCAGGTAATTACTGGCACTAGCTCGATCAAACGCCAGAGGTTGACCATTTTCCATCATCACGAAGTCGCCTAACTTAATTTGTAGATCTTCTTGATGGAAGACAACCCCGGCCCGGCCCGCGGCCGCCGCAATTCGTCCCCAGTTGGGATCTCGACCGAAAACCGCCGATTTTACTAAGGAAGAACCGGCAATGGTGCGAGCAATCTGACGAGCGGACTGATCATCGGCCGCCCCCGAAACCCGCACTTCTATTAAACAGGTGGCTCCTTCCCCATCCCGGGCGATCGCTTTAGCCAAGTATTGACAAACTTCCGTTAACATGGCCTCTAACTTTTGGGCATCCCGGCCCATTTCTGTGATCGCTGTGGTGCGCGATTGACCGTTAGCCAAGGCGATCAGACTGTCATTGGTACTGGTGTCCCCATCTACCGTAATCTGATTAAAACTTTTATTAGCCGCCCGACTTAACATATTTTGCCAGAGAACCGTCGATACTGCGGCATCACAGGTAATAAAGGAGAGCATCGTCGCCATATTCGGGTGAATCATCCCCGATCCCTTGGCAATTCCCCCAATTGTGACCGGACGACCATCGATAGTGGTTTGCAAGGCGATCGATTTGGGGACTAGATCCGTGGTCATAATCGCCCGGGCCGTGCTTTCGCCACCATTTTCCGACAATAAACCTGCTAAGGTCGGTAAAGCGGCGGTTAACGCATCCATGCGAATCCGTTGCCCGATCACTCCCGTAGAAGCCAGCAAAATTGCATCGGCGGGAATCCCTAAAACTTGGCTCAAGGCGGCGGCACTATCGAGAGCGTCTTGCCATCCGGCTTCCCCCGTGGCGGCGTTTGCTTGGCCAGCATTACACAAAATCGCCCTGGCGCTGGCTTTAGTTTGTAGGCGTTGACGGCAATAATCGACGCAAGCGGCCCGCACTTGACTGGTGGTAAAGACTCCGGCGGCGATCGCTTCTGTTTCCGAGACAATTAGGGCTAAATCGGGCAAACCGGACGGTTTTAGCCCCGCGGCCATCCCTGCGGATTTAAATCCTTTTGGGGCCGTGATCCCCCCCTCTATTTCCTGCCAATCGGCCATTTTCTCCCGTCTCCTACTCAAATTCGACACTCGATTATAGCAAGTAAAAAGCCAAAAATTAGCAAAGGGTTTGACCGTTTCGGGTTGGGAAGTGGGGAAAAAAGGCCGACGGCTGATAATTACTGGCTGCAAATTAGCCTAAAATACGATTAATTGACCAGGATTTTGGGGCGATAGTTTATGGAACGCGGTTTATTGTGGACACCTTTATTAATTCTGTTTATTTGGTTGGCTTGGAGTGGTTGGAATGAATACCAAAAAGTGGAAATCTATCGACAATGGGCGGAAAACTTCGATCGAGCTAAGTATGATATATATTCTGTCTTAGGTCAAAAAGATAAAATTATCACTTGGGGAAAACCAACTCGTAAGGGAGTGATTAATTTACAAACTTTTTACCTAGAGGAGGTCAAAGAAATCCGTCTGCTAGTTAATAATCAAGTGGTGGATTTAGATGCTCTTCCCACGCAGGGTTCCCCTTTTCTAGAATTTATTTTTAAGGAGCGATCGCCTGAAAAAATTCCTTTTACTGAAGTTGAATTGGCTAGTCGGTGGGCGAAATTTTTACAACAACAAATCTTAATTTAATGGGGAGAATTTCTAGCGCAATCTTCCTGATCGCAGGATACCGACAACTAACCATAAACCGATAAAACTAGCTGTAGCAAATAATACGGTACTAATAATAGTTAATTGCCGAGATTGGGTGCTGGCTGTGACAATGGCGGCCCCGATAATTAAGGAACCAATAATCACACTAAAAGCTAGTCGATTGGCGGAATTATCTAAACTGCGACGGAGATTATCTAAGTCGCGAATTTTCAGATTAACATTTAAAGTTTCCGAGGTTAAACCATCTAGTAAAACTTCGATTTGACGGGGATATTTCAGGGAAAAAGATTTCAAGTCTAAAACTGTTCTTAGGGCAGTTTGTAGGGGAGTGCTACCGATTAACTGTTGTTCAAGAATATTAGTTAATAGCGGTTTAACTTCTTCTAGGATATTAATATCAGGATTAAATTTTCGGGCAGTTCCTTCTAGATTAGCGAGACTTTTGGCAAATAAACCTAAATTACCCGGAAGTTTAATTCTATTGCGACGGGCAATTTGCAAAAGTTCATAAACCACCTCACTAAAGTTAATTTGATTTAAATTGAGGTTATAATATTTTCGCAACATCCGCTCATAATCCACCTCTAATTGTACTAAAGTAATCGGGACTACTGACTCGGATAATTTAATAGTTAGTTGACTGCATCTTTTCGCATCTAAGTCAACAATTGCTAATAACAATTCTGTTAAAATTTGTTGAGTTTGTGGGTCTAATCTGCCCACCATACCACAGTCAATTAAAGCTACTCTACCATCGTCAAGATAGAAAATATTACCCGGGTGAGGATCGGCATGAAAGAAGCCATCAATATAAATTTGTTGAAAAAATGACCGAAACAAAATTCTAGTTATTTCACTTTTTCTTTGGGAAATTGCTTGCTCAGTTGGCGGTCTAGAAACATCGGCCTCTAAAATTTGTTTTCCTTCTAACCATTCTAGCACTAATAGCTTGGAATTAGTTAAGTCCCAATAAATTTTAGGAATAACTAACTGTTTGGGTTCTGACCACCGACTCTGGGTTAAATTATAGCGTAATTGGTCAGTATAATGACCTTCTTGGGTGAAATCTAATTCCGCATTGACTGCTTTAATAAACTCCTCTGCTAAGTTAACAACGTCATAAGTTTGACCAAATTCTGTTAGGGCAACTAAATCAGCAATTCCCTTAATTAAGGCACTATCTTGGGCGACAATTTTTTCGATCCCCGGACGCAAGACTTTAATCGCTACTTCCTCCCCAGATAATAAAGTTGCCCGATGAATTTGCCCGATCGATCCCGCGGCGATCGGTTGGGGATTAATATACTTAAATACCTGTTCGATCGGTTTTGCTAACTGTTCAGTGATGACTATTTCTATATCTGTCCAAGCAACGGGAGGAACTTGCGCTTGTAGAGCAGTTAAAGCCTCGATATAATTAGCAGGTAGCAGATCGGGACGGGTACTAAGTAACTGTCCCAATTTGACGTAAAAAGGCCCCAATTCCACGAGAATTTTTTTGAGAACTTCTGGGGTGGGAATCTGGGGATTTTCTGTTTTTCCTAGGGTTAAAACCCCGCGCATATAGTCCCAACCGTTGCCGAGAACTATCTCAAGGATTTCTTTTTGTCTTTGACTGGTTTGGGGTAGTGAGAACACGGTATTATCAGTTATCAGTGATCAGTTATCAGTTATCAGTGGGGAAGTTATCAGTTATCAGATTTGAGTTTTAAGTGAGCAGTATTAAGTAGGTAGGCGTTAAAAATTATCAAATACCCCCCTTATCAAGGGGGGACTAAGGGGGGATCGACACCCCCCTTATCAAGGGGGGCAGGGGGGATCAGAGACAAAATCTATCTTCAATTTAATTATAACTACTTACTTAAATAGAGGTTTCCTACTGTCTTTTCACTGATTACTGTTTACTGATTACTGAAAAAGCTGGTAACTAATATCGATCCTATAACAATTTCCTCAATTTGGGATCGGTTTGTAATTGTTTGAGAACTTGTTTAATATCTTGGGTACGATCTTTGTGGACAACGAGAGTCGCTTTACCGTCGCGAACAATTACCAGATCTTTTAAACCAATAGTAACGATCACTTCTTCCTCATCACTAGCATAGATAATAGCCCCCTCCGTATCCAAACCGACATGATTGGCCAGTTCAATATTTTTGCCCTTTGCTTCCAGTAATCTTTCCAGAGAATTCCAATCTCCCAGATCATCCCAACCGAAATTAGCGGGTAAAACGTAAGCGAGTTGGGTTTTTTCCATCAAAGCATAATCGATACTTTTTTTCTCTAAATCCTCATAGGCAGCGATGCCCCGATCGCTCAGAGGTTGTAAAATATTATTAGCGTGGGTTTTTAGCTCCTCTAAAACCACTTGTCCCTGAAAGATAAACATTCCGCTATTCCAGCTAAAAAGTCCCGTTTCTAGGAATTTTTCGGCCGTGGTGCGATCGGGTTTTTCCGTAAAACGACTCACTTTATAGACGGGTAAACCATTAAATTCGCCTTGATTTTCTCCCTGTTCGATATAACCGTAACCGGTGGAGGGATAATCGGGTTTAATCCCTAAAGTAACGATCGCTTTTTGGCTGACGGCCACTTCTACGGCCGCTTTTAAAGTGTTAATATAAGCCTCTTGATTACCAATATAATGATCGGCAGGAAAAAAACCGATCGCCACTTCTTTACCATAACGTTTTATCACTTCTAAAGTAGCCCAAGTCACAGCCGGGGCTGTATCCTTGCCCACCGGTTCCACTAATAGGTTACTCTCCGGTAAATCGGGCAGTTGTTCGCGGACACCATCAGCGATTGCACTAGCGGTAATTACCCAGAGATTTTCCCAACCTGCCCCTAAAGATAATAGACGATCGGCCGTTGCTTGTAAAAGACTGCGACCACTACCATCAAGACAGAGAAACTGTTTCGGACGCGCTAGACGACTGAGAGGCCAAAAACGTTCCCCTTTACCACCGGCGAGAATGACTGGAACAAGCGACTGATTCATAAAAAATTGACACTTATCGGTTAAGTTGAACCGATTGTATCAGACGGCAGCGAGGGGTGAGCGTTTTCCCGATCCAAAGCTAAAAAGCGGGCAAATAACCCGCTTTCTAGCAAAAATAACCGAAATATTGCGATTAGAAATTCATTTCGGCCGCTTGTACTGTTTCCACTTGTTTTTTCTTAATAACTAAGAGGATTTGGCAGAGCATAATACCACCGAGGAATAAAACTAATCCTTTGATCCGGCCGGGATTTTGCAGGACAACTTCCGTCTCTTTTTGACCAAAACCGCCGACATTGGGGTTACTGGTTAAAAATTGTCCCACTTCGATCGCTTGACCTTCCGAGACGATTAACTCAGGACCTGCGGGAATATTTTCCACCACGGGGCCAGCTTCAGAAGTGATGGTGACTTCATAACCACCGGCTTCGGTTTTGCTGATCTGGCTAATTGTACCTGCGGTAGAAGCTTTGAAAGCGTTATTATTGCTCGGTTCACCGGTGGGGTACACTTGACCGCGACCGCGATTGGCCCCTAAATGCACAGCATATTTACCGAAGTGAATACCTTTATTTTGGCTAGGATCGGGGGCCAGGACGGGGAAAACGATTTCTTTGTATTGATCCCCGGGTAAGGGGCCGACGATAACCACGTTATCTTGACCTTCTTTGTAGGATTGGAAATAGACTCCACCGAGTTTTTCCTGCATTTCTTCGGGAATGCGATCGGGGGGCGCGATTTTAAAACCATCTGGTAGCATTAAGACTGCACCGACGTTTAAACCCCCCTTAGATCCGTCTCCTAACACCTGTTGACTGGCGGGATCGTAGGGGATTTTTACCACTGCTTCAAAGACGCTATCGGGTAATACCGAGTGGGGGATTTCAATTTCGGCGGGTTTTTGGGCTAAATGGCAGTTCGCGCAGACAATCCGACCTGTGGCCTCTCTGGGGGTTTCCGGGGCGGTTTGTTGCGCCCAAAAAGGATATGCTTGGGCAGATTGGGGGTTAATGACATCGCTGGTTAGGAGTAGGGAAACGGTAGCGATCGCCACGAGGACAGCTTTCACTAGGGCCTGTCTGTGGACTTGCGGGAAGCTTAAAAAGTTGAATGTTCTCATCTCTATCGGTTGAATAATTCCAAATCTCGTCACATTGAATAATCTAGGACCACCAGGGTTCTTCACCGGTGCGGAAGTCGGTTTCCGTCCAAGTGGAGAAGACGACTTTATCATTATCGGTGACGTTGGCATGGGCGAGGGCTAAGGATAGAGGCGCTGGACCGCGAACTACTTTTCCTTCGGCATTGTACTGGGAACCGTGGCAAGGACACATGAATTTTTCCTCGCTGGCATTCCAAGGCACCACACAACCTAAGTGGGTACAGACGGCGTTAATTCCGTAGTTGGCCAGGGTTTTGTCCTCTTGGACGACTAAATAGGTGGGGTCGCCTTTTAAACCTTGGGCTAAGGTGCGATCGCCAGCGTTATGGCTGGTCAGAAATTGACTGACAATCACATCATTGCCTAGGGCATCTTTAGCGGTGACACCGCCACCCGTACCACCGGCCGAGGGGGGAATAAAATACTTAACAATCGGATACAAAGCACCCGCCGCTACTCCGGTAATTGTACCAAAGGTCAACAGGTTCATAAATTGACGACGCCCCAAATCGGGAACATCTGTACCGGAAACTTGACTCATTGCTCCTTATCTCCAAATGTAAATTTTTGTAAACTAATTCTCATCTAAGGGCGATTTTGTGCATCTCGATCAAGACGAAAACCCAGAGCTTAAAGAAGGTTTACAAGGGCTGTATTAGATTATTACAGATATTGAGTCACGGACAATTGCCACAGCAAAGCTGCCCCAAATGCGATCGCTGTTTGATCGCTTTTGCCGAGATGAGAAACCGCAAACATCGAAAGAATCTTAAAAAATTTGATCCAATGGAAAAGTTAAGTCCCCATATATCTTTAACTTAAGTTAATAGCCAAGAATACAATGATTTCAAGTCATGCCTACCGGCTTGTACAGGGAAAATTCTGCGCTCTCTTAGGTTTGGTGGGTAAAATGTATTCTAAAATACAGTCTTGCCGGCGAGTGAGTGGAACGAACCACTCCAGACACAAAGGACACAAAGATCGATCGCTACTATATTGAGTTAAACTTATCACACAGAGAATAAGAGAGCCAAATTCTGAAAAATAGAAAATTCTCGCATCAGTAGATTACTTAACTC
The DNA here is from genome assembly GCF_020245865.1 of Microcystis sp. M169S2. Classification (NCBI taxonomy): domain Bacteria; kingdom Bacillati; phylum Cyanobacteriota; class Cyanophyceae; order Chroococcales; family Microcystaceae; genus Microcystis; species Microcystis sp. M169S2. Next base: position 11,364 of record NZ_JADBUB010000111.1, on the reverse strand, counting down.
AATTTGTCAAGGCTGGGATTTCTTTCAAGGCTCGGTATAAAAATTTTTATTTATCTCTATCATCTTTAACCCATGAAATTAGCTGATATTCTCAAAGACTCAAGTTATAAGTTGTCCCAGTTTACGCCAGCAGAAATTGAGCAATTAGAGCAGACAATTACGCTTAAAAAGACGAAAAATGGGGAAGCTCCTTATACAATTTGCTTAGTAAGGAAAAAAGAGATTAAACTTACCCCAGAAGAAGCGATTAGACAATTATATTTAAGGGTTTTAATCGATCGCTTACATTATCCTCTCAGTCGCATTCAGGTGGAGTATGGTGTTAATTTTGGCAGACTAGAAAGCTTGGGAGTAAACCTAATCTGATGAACACAAAAATAAATCTACCAATGGAGCAAATTAAAGCATTTTGTCAAAAGTGGCAAGTCACCGAATTAGCATTATTTGGTTCAGTTTTACGCGAAGATTTCCGTTCAGATAGCGATATTGATATTTTAATTACCTTTTCCCCAACTGCTAAACGAGGTTTAACCGAAACTCTACAAATGCGCGATGAACTGCAAGCAATTTTTGATCGAAAAGTAGATTTAATTGTGAAAGCATCACTCAAACGGAGTGATAACTGGCTAAGATGTAAAAACATTTTAGAATCAGCACAGATTATATATGCCTCATTGTAAATGCTATCAGACGTATTTTGCGCTATACTGATGGAAAAATAAATTAACAGAACTTTTGAAAGTGATCGCACATTTACTCTAAGAGTGCTTTAAAAGCAAAATTCAAACAACTCTTAGAAATTCCTAAAATAGGAGTAGAAAAAGCGATAGAAACCGAGGAAGAAACGGCAACCGCTTGGATAAACCAACAACTAGAAAGCTTGGGAGTAAACCTAATCTGAACAACACAAAAATAGAACTACCCTGGATTTTTACCAGAGAGGTTTATTTTTAACGGGGGAGAATGTCAACCCTCACTGCTAGACTCAACAGTATGGCCGACTTCGCTGATCCATTGGGCAATTTCTGCGCGGGATGCGGTGGTTTCTACCGTGACGATTTTATTGGCTACATCCACCGATATTTGGGCTGCTGGTTGCTGATTGTTAATCGCTTTAGTAATGGTATTAGCGCAACCTTCACAGGCAATACTAGGCACTTTTAGGGTAATTGTCATTGTTGTAACTCCAGTAACTTTATAGCTAAAAACTAGCATAAATTGTCAGGGGTAGCTGATTTTTTAAGAGTTTATTTACCATTTCAGCACTGCCGCTTCGATCCCCTGTTCCCGACGCAGTTTACTATCTTTTTCTAGCCATTGAATGACCTGTTTATGGGTTAGTTCTTCTAGGGTTACTCCCGTATCTTCGGCGATTATTTTTAGTAAGCGTAGGGAAGAAATCGTTAAACGAGTCAGGAATTTTTCGGGAGAAGTCAAGAGGGCAGCGTCCACATCTGCGGATTCTTCTGGGGTTAAAAATTGTCTGTTTTCGATCATAGTTTTATTTGGTTTCCATCCAATTGTCACCGGCTTTAATTTCTACCAAGAGAGGGATCGTCAAGGAGACAGCTTCTTCCATAGTCGTCTTGATTTTTGACTCTAGGGATGGCCATTCTTCCCTCGGTACTTCCAAGACTAATTCATCATGGACTTGCAGCAGTAATCTCGCTCGATAATTTTGCAGTACCTCGGCCAATTTTACCATCGCTACTTTAATAATATCAGCACTGGAACCCTGAATGGGCGCATTAGCGGCCGATCTTAATAATTGTGCTTCCTCGTTGTTGAGTTTGAGGCTATCTAAATCGATGTCATGTAAGGACAGTCCTCGCAGTCTTTTTAAGAGAGGATTATCGAAGTTAAAATAACGTCTTCTGCCCAAAATTGTTTCCACATATCCCTGAGCGATCGCTTGTTTTTTGCTATTCTCTAAATACTCAAATACTTGGGCATAACGTTGATGATATTTTTCAATAAATTTTCTGCCCTGTTCTACGGTTAATTTCGATTCACGGGCGAATTTTTGCGCTCCCATGCCATAAATAACCCCGAAGTTAATTGTTTTTCCTAAACTGCGTTCTTCGGAGGTAATTTCCCCTTTATCAAAGAGCAATTGAGCGGTGACTTTATGAACATCTTGATTACTACGATAAGCTTCTAATAAAACTGGTTCTTGACTGAGATGAGCCAGAATTCTTAACTCGATTTGTGAGTAGTCCGCTGATACTAATAAGTAACCATCTTCGGGAATAAAAGCTTGACGAATTCGTCTGGAAAATTCACTGCGAATGGGGATATTTTGTAGGTTAGGATTGGAGGATGATAAGCGTCCGGTGCTGGTGATGGTTTGATTAAAATCTGTATGTACTCTTGCGGTTTTTGGTTCGGCTAATTTCGGTAAAGCATCCACATAGGTGGATTTTAATTTAGATAAGGTACGATGTTCAAGTATATAATCAACTAAGGGATGATCGCCTTGTAGTTTCTCTAAAACACTTTGATCGGTGGAGTAACCTGTTTTAGTTTTTCTGGATTTTTTGCGATTGAGTGCCAATCGATCGAAGAGGATTTCACTTAACTGTTTAGGAGAGCCAAGATTAAAAGTTTCTCCGATAGATTCGTAGGCATTTTTTTCTATGTCTGCTAGGTCTCTTTCTAGTTGCTGGGACAAGTTTTTTAGATAATTGACATTAATTTTTATACCATAATTTTCCATCTGCCACAGCACCATGACTAAGGGAGATTCTACCTCTGAGAATAATTGATATAAAGAGGGAATTTTAGTTAATTCTGCTTGTAATTTTTCTCGAAGTAAATAGGTAGCATAGGCATCTAATCCGCAGTAGTTAGCAGTGGTGGTAATATCTAAATCAGCGATGGTTTTTCCCGCAGGAATACCGAGACTTTTATAACTAAGAGAAGTGATACCGTCTAAATAGCGATCGCATAAATCTTCGAGATTATGAGTTAGTTCGGGATGGAGGACATAACTAGCCACCATAGTATCAAAAACTAGACCTTTAACGGTAATTCCTTGATGATAAAAAACATCAATATCAAATTTCGCATTCTGGAAGACTTTCGGATAATTATCACCCGCTAAAATTGGGCGTAATTTTTCGATAACTATCTCTAGATTTAAATTATCACCGCTCTGGTGGCCGATGGGAATATAGGCCAGAGAATTTAATTCTTTTCCCCAACAGCAACCGATCCCGACTAATTTGGCTACACGAGGATTTAAATCCGTGGTTTCGGTATCCCAAGCGACAGGAAAATGTGGATTAGTGAAAGTTGTTAATTTTGCCAGTAAAGCATCTAACTTAGGAATAGTATCAATAATGTCGGGAGCAATTAGAACCGGTGGAGAAATAGGGGGTAAATCAAACAGAGACAATTGATTAGAATCAGCATCGCTAGTTAATTCTAGGGTAGGAGTGCCACCTAGATGCTGTTGAATTTGATCGAGTTTTTGGAGAATTTTCTTTAACTCTAATTTTTCCAATAAAGGTTTAACTAAACGCCGATCAAAACCTCGGAGACGAAATTTATCCTCTTCGAGACTAACGGGGGCATCAAGGGCAATTTTGGCTAAATAGCGAGAACTTTCGGCGGCGGTTTTTCCCTCTAATAATTTAGTTTTTACCATTCCCTTAATCGATTCCAGATTGGTATATATATCCTCTAAGTTATCGTATTTTTTTAATAAATCTATCGCTGTTTTTTCGCCAATTCCGCGCACCCCGGGGATATTATCAGACTTGTCACCGCAAAGAGCCTTAAAATCTACTACCTGTTTTGGTGTCACCCCTAACTTTTCCGTGACAGCTTGGGAATTAAATTCTGTATAACCCTGGCCAGAGGTACTTTTGACCGCATTAATATCCAGATAGAGAACCGTGGTTTTTTTCTCCTCATCTACCAATTGGAATAAATCTCGATCGCCTGTTAAAATCTTGACTGTATAACCATTATCGCCGGCCTGTTTTGCCAAAGTTCCTAAAACATCATCTGCTTCATAACCCGGAGAAGTCACAATAGGAATATTCATCGCTGCCAAGAGACTTTGCAGATTAGTTAAATCGGGGCGAAATTCTTCGGGAGTTTCTTGCCGATTAGCCTTATAATTAACATCAGCTTCATGGCGAAAAGAAGGAGCTGCTAAATCAAAAGCAACTGCTAAATAAGTGGGTTTTTGAGTTTCTAGTAACTGCAGCAGAGAATTTAAAAACCCAAAACAAACACTGGTGGGAATGCCAGTAGAAGTACGCAGAGGTCCCGAACGAGACTTAGCAAAGGCATAATAGGCACGAAAAGCCAAAGAATGCCCATCGATCAGGATAAATAGCTTATTTTGCTCGGCACTGGTCATAATCTAGCCTCTTTAGTCCTATCAAAATAATACTAAATAGTGTATAAAATTTACATCCCCTATTTTGCCCGAATTTGCCTAAATTTGACAAGGGAGTTTCTTCTGTATTAGACTATAACAGATGCTGGCCTTGTTCTAACCTTAAATCTTTCTATCTCTTTACAGGCGGCGGATGCCTGTGCTAAGCTAAGACGCATTTAAAGTGCTTATTCTTAAGATTAGCCGAATCTCCCTCAATCCCTTTACTGTTGCCTCTTGCCTCTTGCCTCGTCTCAACAAGCAATTTAAATTACGAACAGCTTACCAATTGCATCAATGTCATTTACAGGCATCCTGTTTGTACCACTAGGGAACTATCAGAAAAATGCGGATTACTGTAGGATCTGTTTTAAAGCTGTTAGCGAAGGGAATTATGCTACACTAGCATCAATATCTAGTCAAAAAGGCTTGTAATTTATGACTCCTCATCTTTCTCTTAGCCAGATTATAGAATCTATCGATCAACTTTCTTTAGAAGAACAAAACCAATTATTTGAAAAATTAGCGCAGAAAAAACAACAACAAGAGCATCCACTGCTCAATATACCAGTTACACTAACCTATAATCCCCTCTTAGATGAAGTCATAGAGAGTATAGAAACCTATCGTCAAAAAGTTGACCAAGAAGACAGTCAACAAGTTGAAACACCGTGACTCAATATATATTAGATACCGATCATATAACCCTACTGCAAAAACTACATCCGAACTTAGTTCGGAGAGTAGCGTCTATCGATCCTGATGATACGGCTATAACAATTATTACTTTAGAATAACAAGTAAGAGGATGGTTCAGCGTGATCAGAAAATACTCTCAAAGCAATCAATATGAAAAGTTAATCAAAGGCTATCAAGGTTTGAGAGATATAGTTAATTATCTGAGCAAATTTAAAATTTTGAACTATACTTTAGAAGCTCATTATCATTTCAGAGAATTACGGGAGCAAAAAATTCGTATAGGAACACAAGATTTAAGAATTGCAGCGATTAGTTTATCAGAAAACAGTATTTTAGTAACACGCAATTATCGTGATTTCTCTCAAATCCCTAATTTACGCCTACAGGATTGGACGATATAGAACTCTGTAGGGATGACTACGAAAATTGTTACATTTTTTAAGGATTACCCAGCCATTAGCCTGGCATCGGCGATCGCTGATAACACCTCGTCAAAAAAATATTTGCCAAAAAGCCAGCGTAAGGGTATTTTAAGAATAATTTTATATGTGTGCTTTGCGATTACATGAGAATCCTAGTTACGGGTGGTGCGGGTTTTATTGGTTCCCATCTAATCGATCGCTTGATGGAACAGGGTCATGAAGTGATCTGTCTGGATAACTTCTACACGGGGGCGCGCCGAAATATCGTTAAATGGCTAGGAAATCCTTATTTTGAGCTAATTCGTCACGATATCACCGAGCCGATCCGTTTAGAAGTCGATCAAATCTATCACCTGGCCTGTCCTGCTTCCCCGATCCACTATCAATATAACCCCGTCAAAACGATTAAAACCAATGTTTTAGGGACTATGTATATGCTGGGCCTAGCTAAAAGGGTAAAAGCGCGATTTTTGCTCGCTTCTACCTCAGAAGTCTATGGCGATCCTGATGTGCATCCCCAAACGGAAGAATATCGAGGTAATGTCAACTGCATTGGACCGCGTTCCTGTTATGACGAAGGTAAAAGGGTGGCGGAAACCCTGGCTTTTGAGTATTATCGGGAGCATAAGGTCGATATCCGGGTGGCTCGGATTTTTAACACCTACGGCCCGCGAATGTTGGAAAACGATGGTCGAGTGGTGAGTAATTTCGTCGTGCAAGCTTTGCGCGGTGAACCCCTGACGGTTTATGGTCAAGGTTCCCAAACCCGCAGTTTTTGCTATGTTTCTGACCTAGTGGAAGGGTTAATGCGTTTGATGAATGGGGACTTTATCGGGCCGGTTAATCTCGGCAATCCCGACGAATACACAATTCTAGAATTAGCACAAGTGATCCAAGGCATGATTAATCCCGAGGCCGAATTGGTCTATAAACCACTGCCGGAAGATGATCCCAAGCAGCGACAACCGGATATCACTCGTGCTAAAACCTATTTGGATTGGAGTCCAACTATTCCTCTACACCAGGGTTTAAAAATGACGATCGAGGATTTCCGTTCTCGTCTAAGCTAATCCCTAATCAATAAATTTAACTTAATTGTCACTGGAGTGATTATCATGCGTGTTTGTGTTATCGGAACGGGTTATGTGGGTTTAGTCACTGGGGTTTGCCTAGCACACATCGGCCATCATGTGATCTGTATTGACAACAATGAAGAAAAAGTCAAATTAATGAAATCGGGACAATCCCCCATCTATGAACCGGGGTTATCGGAATTAATGCAGTCTTCGGCAGCCTCCGGCAATCTGGAATTTTCCACGGACCTAGAAGCGGGAGTTAAACACGGCGAAATCCTCTTTATCGCTGTTGGTACACCAGCACTACCCACGGGAGAAAGTGACACCCGTTATGTGGAAGCGGTGGCCCGGGGTATTGGAGCCCATCTCAACGGTGGTTATAAAGTAATCGTCAATAAATCTACCGTTCCCATCGGTTCTGGGGATTGGGTACGGATGATCGTCCTCGATGGCGTGGCCGAGAGACAAAAAAATCTCGTGGCCGCTGGTGGCGGTATTAGTACACTAGAACGCATCGAAGCGGATTTCGATGTGGTCAGCAATCCCGAATTTTTACGCGAAGGTTCGGCAGTTTATGATACTTTTAACCCTGATCGCATTGTTTTAGGCAGTAACAACCCGAAAGCCATCGAAATGATGAAGGAATTGTACGCGCCTTTGGTTGAACGTCAATTTGCTGATGATCCCTCCTTGCCTCCCGTTCCCGTAGTGGTTACGGATCTCAGTTCGGCAGAAATGATTAAATACGCCGCTAATGCCTTCCTAGCCACCAAAATCAGCTTTATTAACGAAGTAGCTAACATCTGCGATCGCGTCGGGGCCGATGTCACCCAAGTGGCTAAAGGTATCGGTTTAGATTCCCGTATCGGCAGCAAGTTTCTCTCGGCCGGGATCGGTTGGGGGGGTTCCTGTTTCCCCAAAGATGTGTCGGCTTTGGTACATACCGCAGAAGACTACGGTTACGAAACGGAATTACTTAACGCCGCCATCAATGTTAACAAACGTCAACGAACAATTGCGATCGAAAAACTGCAACAGGAATTAAAAATCCTCAAGGGTAAAACCGTCGGTTTGTTGGGATTAACTTTTAAACCCGATACCGATGATATGCGCGATGCTCCGGCTTTAACCATGATCGAACAGTTAAATCGTTTAGGTGCTAAGGTAAAAGCCTATGATCCGATCGTTTCCCAAAGTGGTTTAAGTCACGGTCTCAGTGGTGTGATTATCGAATCGGATCCAGAAAGATTGGCCGATGGTTGTGACGCTTTGGTGGTGGTGACGGAATGGCAAGAATTCCTCCGTCTCGACTACGGCAAAATGGTTAAAACCATGCGCGAACCCGTGTTAATTGATGGTCGCAATTTCCTCGATCCTGCGGTGGTGACAGCAGCCGGTTTCCGTTACCTCGGGATTGGCCGTTAATCCCAGCAATCCGCCTTTTTATCAGGACTAACGCGGGTGGGGAAGGGACAAGAAGCACCAACCCTTACCCCTGCTCCTAGGGGCGAAAATTGCCCGATTATGCCGCCTGAAAACCAAAAAATTCCTAGCTGACCATAGGGTTATTGGCTATAGTTACATGATGTGAACAGGAGCCACTAGAATCCGGGGGCGATGGGTAGAATTAAATTGAGAAACTAGAAATCAGTTTTAGCAATACATACCTATGGTTAGCTCTGTTCAATACCGCTACACTAACGAACAAGTTAGGGACTGGTTACGGGGATTACTGACAATTGCCTGGTGTGATGGGGATTATAGCACCAGCGAGCAGGAATCGATCGCCCGTTTCGCTCACGAATTAGAATTAGATGACGACCACGTTCTCTATCAATCGATTAGTCCCGAAGAATTGGCCGCAAGTTTCGGTCATGACCCCAAAATATCAGAAAACTTCCTCCGCACGGCGGTTATGGTAGCGATCGCCGATGGCATTTATTCCCCCGCAGAAGCGCAATTACTGCGTAGTTATCGGGATGCTTTCGGGTTAGAAATCGAGGCCCTGTCAGCTTTAGAACATACTATCTGTGAAATTCCCGAAATTACCACAGAAGCGAATAAATCCGAGTTTATCAGTGCCGAACATCCCCACCCAGATCTGCTGCATCCCCTCAAAGACTGGTTAGATGGGGTAGAAATGCACGATCCGCGCTTGGCCCGGTTTATCTGCAAAATGGTGCCGCCTCAATGTCCTTTTGAACGGGATATCGTACTGTTTGGTCATAAATTAGTCCATATTCCGCCTCTGTGCAAGTTAAATCCTCTCTACGAGCAATTAGTCGGTTTACGTTTCCGCGCCTTATCATACTTAGCCGATGATTGTCAAGAGGATATTTCCGAGTATATTTAGCCAGTTTAACTAAAATTACGGCTAAAATGGTATAAATATCCTGCTGACATAAAATATCTCAGCCTCAAGGCTTTTCCTAGCTAGGGCTGGCTGAATAAATCTAAAAACTTTGTTGGATAAGGCTTTTAGACTTTTTTCCCCTCAAAAAGTGCTGACCCTTGGAGTGATCGGGGGTAAAATTCTGGGACTTTTTCCCTGAAAATTAGGTAACTGACTACCTCAAAATCGGTAAAACCCTACACCCCACACCCCACACCCGTTCGGCTGAGCTCACGGCCGAAGCCCACACCCTGCCCCCACCAACAAACTTTTTCAGCAGACCCTAGCTAATTCTTCCGTTAAAATTAGGTTAAGTCGCCGTTAAGAGAGAAAAACTATGAGTAAAAACTCCCGACGAGTCGATTTTCCTGATTTACCCGGGCTAAAAAACCTGCGCTCCTATCAATGGCAGTGGCTGGGCAAAGATATCCTCGCCGGTGTCACCGTGGCAGCCTACGCTATTCCCCAGTGTATGGCTTACGGCGACCTGGCCGGGGTCGAGCCAGTGGTGGGATTGTGGACTCTCGTGCCAGCCGCCCTAGTTTACGCCCTTTTCGGCTCCTCATCGCAACTATCCCTCGGACCGGAATCGACCACAGCAGTGATGACAGCAGCAGCGATCGCACCTCTGGTGAGCCTTCAAGGGGAAAATTACGGCAGTTTAGCGGCTTTTTTAGCCCTAATGGTCGGTTTAATCTGTTTAGTTGGTTATATCGCCCGCTTGGGATTTTTAGCTAATTTACTCTCCAAACCGATCCTAATCGGTTATATGGCGGGAGTGGCGGTGATCATGATTGCGGGACAACTGGGTAAAATTAGTGGTTTGTCAATCCGTGAAAATACGGTTTTTAAAGAAATTTTCGCTTTTTTCTGGGGAATAAAGCAATGGCACTGGCCAACCCTTAGCCTAGCTCTATTGCTGTTACTATTTCTATTTGTCATCCAGAAATATTTTCCCAAAGCACCGGGTCCCTTGCTGGCGGTTTTACTGGGAACCCTCGCCGTCGCCACCCTCCATCTCGATCAAGAAGGGGTGGCAGTAGTGGGGAAAATTAGCAAGACTTTGCCCAATTTTGGCTTACCAACCCTAGATTTTTCCCAATTACTACCCCTAGGAACCGCGGCCGTCGGCATTGCCCTGGTCGGCTATTCCGATAACGTCTTGACCGCCAGAGCCTTCGCCGCACGTCATAACCAAGAAATCGATGCCAATCAAGAATTTTTAGCACTAGGACTGGGGAATCTGGCGGCGGGTTTTTGTCAGGGATTTCCCATCAGCAGCAGCGCCAGTCGCACCGCAGTGGGCGATTCCGTGGGCAGTAAAAGTCAACTTTACTCCCTGGTGGTGGCAGTGGTGGTGGTGGCGGTCATTTTCCTGCTCGGTCCAGTACTGGCACTCTTTCCCAAGGCTGCCTTGGGTGCGCTGGTGATTTATGCGGCCTGTAAACTGGTGGATATTGCCGGCGCTAAACGACTAAAAAGCTTTCGCAATAGTGAGTTTAATCTCGCTGTCCTGACCATGGTGGGGGTGCTAACCACGGGGATTTTAAGCGGGGTTGCTATCGCCATCGGTCTCTCGGTTATCGATTTATTGGCCCGCATTACTCGGCCTGATGATGCCGTCTTGGGTACAGTCCCGGGGGTGATGGGTTTACACGCGCTCCAGGATTGGCCAGAAGCGCAAACAATACCAGGGTTAGTTATCTATCGTTACGATGCCCCCTTATTTTTTGCTAATGCGGCCGACTTTAAACGTCGCGCTCTCAGTGCCATTGCCCGGGAGACAAAACAGGTAGAATGGTTTGTCTTGAATACGGAGGCCCTTGGGGAATTGGATAGTACAGCCGTGGAGATTCTTGAGGAATTAGCGGCAGAATTATCAAGACAGGGTATAGTTTTCGCCCTAGCGAGGGTTAAACACGATCTGTACTTAGAATTGCAACGTTCCCGCTTGTTAGATAAAATTAGCGAGGAGAGAATTTACTATACTTTGCCGGCGGCGATCGAAGCTTTTAAAAATCGTTGACTGATACTAAATCATTAGGGGTCGAGAAGGTCATCGCCGACCTCCCCTCCCATAAAGAACCTACCCGTGCATAGTTTTCGGACTTTATTGAAATTAGCTGATAGAGTTGTCTAAGTTGGGCTTCCGTCGGTTGCATTTAGTCATTGTCGGCTTAATTTTAGATTATTGTTCATTTTAGTATTATTAATCGAAAGTCACTTCCCTAACCTATTTAGGGTTTGCTGAATAAAGGTGAAATGTAGGCAAGGTAAGGGTTTTGTGGCTTTTCTCGCGAAACAGGTGCAAGATTTTGAGAGAATCGTGCTTCAAAACCTTGCGTCTTCATCGGCCCGCGTCCTGTAGGGGCGAAGCATTCGGAT
>NZ_JADBUB010000110.1:0-6985 GCF_020245865.1 Microcystis sp. M169S2 | reverse complement strand
TTAATTGAGGGAATGAATACCAAAATAAAGCTTATTAAAAGAATGAGTTATGGATTTACCAATTTTCAACATCTTCGACTTAAGCTGTTTGCTTGCTTTAATTCATAACAAAAATTAACACACGAAAACCAGAAGAGCCCAATTCCCTTACCCTCGATCGATCTTAGTCCCTACGGTGCAGGGGTTAATAGCGTTGCCATCAAAAATGGTATCGTGGCCCTGGCCATGGAAGCTAATCCCATTACCAATAACGGCAGTGTAGTATTTTTCGATACTAATGGTGTCTTTCAGAGTCAGGTTACTGTGGGCGCTTTACCAGATATGTTAACCTTTACTCCTGACGGTAATCGGGTTTTGGTCGCTAACGAAGGGGAAGCGAGAGGAGCGATCGATCCCGATGGTTCCGTTAGTATTATTAATCTTAGTGCTGGTGTTCTCAATGCCACGGTCAACACTGCTACCTTTACCAGTTTTAATGGTCAAGAGAACACTTTAAGAAATCAGGGAGTCCGCATTTTCCCCGGTCAAACGGTTTCCCAAGATGTGGAACCGGAATACATCACCGTTTCCGACGATGGAACCACTGCATGGGTAGCTTTACAGGAAAATAATGGTATTGCCGTAGTCGATATTGTTAACGCTCAAGTCACCAGTATTTTACCTTTAGGAGCCAAAAATTTTAACGCTTCTGGTAATGGTTTCGATCCTAGCGATCGAGATGGGGTAGTATTTGGAGGAGCGACTAATTCCCCAGCAGTCAGAATTAATAATTGGCCGGTTTTTGGCTTATATCAACCGGATACGATTGCCACCGTTACCATCGCCGGACAAACCTATTTAATTACTGCCAATGAAGGGGATACTAGAAATGAGGCTCGACGAGTTTCTACTCTAACTTTAGACCCCAATGCTTTCCCTAATGCGGCCCAATTGCAATTAGCCCAAAATCTCGGACGTTTAGATGTTTCTAGCATTGACGGACTTAACGCCCAAGGTCAATATAGCCAACTTTTTGCCTATGGTGGTCGTTCTTTTTCGATTTGGAATGTCACTAATGGACTGTCCCCAGTCTTCGATAGTGGCGATGATTTTGAACAAATTTTAGCGACTTTTTCGGCAACTCCCCTAACTGCTAGTATTTTTAATTCCGATGGTAATCCTAGCAGCTTCGATAGTCGTAGCGATAACCGCGGGCCAGAACCGGAAGGTTTAGCATTGGGAAGCGTGAGGAATCGTCTCTATACTTTTGTGGGAATAGAAAGGGCTGGCGGTTTCATGGTTTATGATATTACCAACCCTAGTAATCCTTTGTTCACCAATTATATCAACGATTGGCAATTAGGGGATATCTCTCCCGAAGGATTATTATTTATTCCCGCTGCCGATAGTCCTAATGGTACTCCCCTGTTAATTGTTGCCAATGAAGTGAGTCGTAATGTGGCGATTTATTCCGTCAAACCTGTCCCAGAACCTAGCGCAGTTTTAGGATTGCTAACCCTCGGATTAGCTGGTTATAGTTTGAAAAAAAGAGGGAATTCCTAATTAGGGTCTGCTGAAAAAGTTTTTCGGTGGTGGCAGGGTGTAGGGTGTAGGGTGTGGGGTGTAGGGTTTTACCGATTTTGAGGGGGTCAATTACCTAATTTTCAGGGAAAAAGTCCAGGGATTTTTCCCTCGATCACTCCCATATCTGGTACTTTTTGATTGCCAAAAAGTCTAAAAGTTTTACCCAACAAGGTTTTTAGATTTATTCAGCAAACCCTAATTAGAGCATTTAATTGATTAATGCTCATTCTTAATTCTCCTGAATCCTGACTACTGGCTCCTTACTCCTCACCTAAGGTCAGATTTTTGATTTTTGCAAGAAATCCATTAATCACATCCCGTAAAACGGTAGCGCCTCCGACCAATGGGGGCGTTTTCCCGTTTGCCAATCCAAATGGGCTAAATCGAGGATATCGGTGGCATTTATGCCTAAATAGCTGGGTGTGGCTAATCTTTGATAGGGAATAGTTAAGTTTTCTAAAGTCTGCTGCCATTGTTCCGGAGTCATCAGGCTATCAGCTAAATAAACCCGATTACCCCGATAGATGCCCACATACAATTGTCCCCTAGTTGCGGGCATTTCTAGGGCTAGATAGCTATCGAGGGGGTAAAAATCCCGTTGTGACCAAGCAAAGGCCGCTAAACTAGAGACGGTAAAAATCGGTAGCTGTAATTGTTGTGCTAGGGTTCTAGCGGTGACTATACCGATGCGGGTACTGGTAAAGCTCCCCGGCCCCTTAGCAGTGGCTAGAAAGGCTAAATCAGCCCATTTTTGCGGGGCTAGGAACTGTTTTAGATAGGGGTGGAATAGGTTCGATAAGTCCCTGTCTAAGTCCCAAGTTTGTTGACGACTATCATCGCTGAAATTAGAGATGGCTAGTCCTAGTTGGGGACTGCTGGTATGTAAGGCTAATCCATAGACAGGGGAAGACAAGTCAATCTTTCTGTATTAGTAAGTTTTTATGGGTCGCCTGGGATTCGAACCCAAGACCAATCGGTTAAAAGCCGAGTGCTCTACCGCTGAGCTAGCGACCCGTTTCGTGTTCTGCACACGATTTATCAATATAACATCTTATCGGGGCTAAGTCAAGGGGTAATTTAAATTTGATTGACTCGCATTTCCACGATCGCCTCGCGGCTACTCTGGGGGTCTAAGTAGGTCAAATGTTCGCCTGTGTTGAGGGCGTTGCGGGGAGCGCTCCAAGGTTCGAGACAGATATAATTTTTATCTTTCAGGGTCCAAAAAACTAGGGTTGTATAGAGATCGTCGTAACCGAGGACAATTTGACGCTGATGATAGGAATCACTAAAACTACTTTGATGGCGCGTAATTTGCGGAAAAGCAGCATCAATTTCTTCGAGATTAAAGTCAAAGTTGCCAGAGTAGGAATGGAGGGTCTTCGTGCGTTGGTCGAGGTATTGGGAGGAGGGAATATCAAAGGATAATCGGGTTTTATCGGTGACTTGAAAATAGGGATGAAATCCGATAGAAAAGGGCATTCTTTCGGGGGAAAGATTAATTACTTTTTGGTGAATTTTGAGGCTGTTTCCTTGCAGTTGATAGGTAAAGATTAATTGAAAATCAAAGGGATAGACTTGACGAGTGGCTTCATTACTGTTTAATTCTAGGGTTAAACTAGCGGCGGTTTCGCTGCTTTGTTTGCTCACTTGCCAGGGTAAATCACGAGCAAATCCGTGTTGTTTGAGGGTGTAGTTTCGGCCTTGGTGTTGATAGCTATTATCGGGTAAGTTGCCACAGATAGGGAATAAAATCGGGACTCCTCCGCGGACGCTGAGGTTAGGATCTTTGAATCTTTCTGTGTCCAGATATAAAATATCTTCTCCGCAAATTTGCCAACGGGTGATGATTCCTCCTCTAGCGGGAACCACTTCCAGATAAGCGTCAGCTTCTTCATCCTTGAGACAATAGGTAAGATATTGATTTTGGTTTTGAGTGATCGTAAAAGTCATTTCAGTTATCAGTTACCAGTGATCAGTTATCAGTGAATATCATCGGTCTTCGGTCGCTTGAAAGCTGGGATAGACTAGCTTGAGATGAAAATTTGGGTAAGAAAATAGGCAATGGCGGCACTACCAACGGGTACAGTGAGATTATCTATACCTAGTTTCGAGAAAGTTTCTAGAATAGTGGCTCCGATCGCTGTCAATAAAGATACTAAAATAATTGGCGGATTAATGCCATTAATAAAAGATAAAATAATCAAGCTGACTAAAAAACTGATTGCTAACATAGTCAGGGAACCTTCCAGACTTTTGCCACTGCCGAAAATTTTGTAGGGATGTTGACCAAAATTTTGTCCCACTAGGGCTGCTAATCCGTCTCCTAAAGCCATAATTAAAATACCCAGTGCTGCGTATTCGGGGTGAGAAATTGGCCAAAAATAAGCCACAAGAACACCGATACTAACAGCATAAAAAAAAGTTCCCCAACTGCGGCGACCGACACTATTAAGACTAGGTAAAATGGGTAAAAAATAGGATAGGATAGCGATAGTTGCCGCTAGGATCGCGGCGCATATTCCCACCCAAGCAGGGATATTTAACCACCAGGCCAAAAGGATGACGTTTCCCGTGCCAATGTGGACAACTTTGCGGGTAATTTCGCCATCGGTACTGAAAACCCTTTTTAATTGTTCAGCGATCAGAATCAGAGCAGCTAGGTAACAGGCGACTAAACTGATCGAAAATAGGAGAGAGTGGGATAGTTCCACGTGACAAAAGCGAAAATTGACTATCTATTAGTTTAGGCGATCGAGGTGACATTGATGAAAGGAATTTTTATTGGTTTAATTAAGGGATATAAACGGTTTATTTCGCCGCTATTTCCCCCTTCCTGTCGTTTTCAACCCACCTGTTCCCAGTATGCCATGGAAGCGATCGATCGCTTTGGTGTGCTGCGGGGTTCTTGGTTAGCAATTAAGCGTATTCTCCGTTGTCATCCCTTTCACCCCGGAGGTTACGATCCTGTACCTCCCTGTCACCACAAGCACGATTAAAGGGCAAAAATACTGCCTATTTTCTTTGGGGAAAACGCTCGATATCGGCGATACCATAAAAAATGATCTGTTTATCTTTTAAACGTAGTCGATCGACTCTTAATTGGGTACCATCGAGGGCAAATTTATCTAAATCCATGAGGTTGTTAACGTGGCTGATTAAAGCCTCTCCTAAAGCTTTCGATCTTTCGTCGCCTTGATAAACCACATCAACAAATTGAATTTTTCGCCGTTCTTCCACAACCACAGCAGTGGTCATTTCTAGAAGAATCGGTTCTTCTTCTCCCAATTTAATTAGACTTTTCAGAGTTAAAGTTTTATCGTCATTGAGAATTAATTCTGTGTTCTGACAGTGAATTGATTTACCTTCGTGCTCTAATCTTTGCAGTTTTTCGACAATAAAAGGTGTATTAAAAGAGGTGGTTAAGTCTTCTTCCGTTAAAACTACCCGCAAGGTGGCCCGCGTCGGTTGACGGAGTTTCACCTGTCCGGTAAAAATGGCACTAAAATCGATCGCCACCGCTTGCACATACAATTCCATGGCTTCGATGCGTAGGCCATTGTACATGAGCATTGACTGACCGATAAAGTCAAAACCGTCGATACTGCCTTGCAGTAATTTGGCTACGGGTTCGGCGCGGACAGTCGCTGTCAGCTTGCCTGTGCGTTTGAATAATGCAGCGATCGCAGCACTCACCACTTTACTGATGAGTTGATCGCCGCTCTGATTGGGAAAAGGTAAGCTACCAAACACGCCTGCTGTCATATCTCTCATAGGTGGGACTGCAACGATCTTAACATTATTTAAAGTTTCTTTACATATCGTTTTATTAATCAGGATGATAAGTAATCTGTATGATTCTGTAGAGGTTATAAATTTTTAGCGGTCTATCGCGTGCGAGGGGATAGGATGAAAAAACGCTACTATCCCAGTGATATAGCGTTTTTCACTTAAAAAATCGGGGTTAAAAACGTGGTTGCCATTTCAGATCAACAACAGTTAGCCGCTACCCACAACCACAGCGATCGAGTGGCGGTATTATTGATGGGATACGGGGAAGTGGAGAGTTATGAGGACTTCGCCAACTATAATGAACAGGCCTTAAATCTGCTGACGGCTAAGTTCGCTCCCGTACCGACTTGGGTTTATCCTCCCCTAGCGAAATTATTGGCCCTATTTGACCTACACGAATGGCAGCACCAGCATAATCACTTTATTTCGCCCCATAACCACATTTTCGAGCATCAAAGACAGGAAATCGAGCGCAATTTACAGGCAAAATGGGGTAATCGGGTGGAGGTATTCAAAGCGTTTAACTTCTGCGCGCCTTTTTTACCGGCACAAGTATTAACGGAAATCCGCGAGCGGGGATTCGAGAAAATTTTGATCTATCCTCTCCTCGTTGTTGATTCTATCTTTACCAGTGGCATTGCGATCGAACAAGTTAACAAAGCTTTAGCTCAAGGACAAACGGGGGAACATTGGGTCAAAGGATTGCGCTATATTCCCTCGTTTTATAACCAACCCGCTTATATAGATCTAATGGCGCGGTTAGTGGAGGAAAAAATCGCGGCCGAGGTAGCTAGTAGCTGTCTTCCCTCGCAAATTGGCATTATTTTAATGAATCACGGTTGTCCCCACGAAGCTAAGGGATTTACGTCGGGAATCGATGAAAGTCAAGCTTTATACGAGTTAGTCCGGGAAAAATTAATCTATCGTTATCCCTTGATTTCGGTGGGTTGGTTAAATCACCAAACCCCCTTAATTAAATGGACGCAACCGAATGCAGAGTTAGCGGCAAAGAATTTAATCGAATTGGGGGCAAAAGCCTTAATTTTCATGCCGATTGGCTTTGCTACGGAAAATCACGAAACTTTACTGGATGTGGAGCATATTATCGAAGCTTTACGCCGCAAGCACGACCAAGTTAATTATGTGCAGATGGCCTGTGTCAACGATAACCCCGAATTTTGCCGGATGGCTGCCGATTGGGCCGATGAACATATCGAAGCTCTTCTATCACAAGAGGCTTTATCTGTCAATAGTTCTGTAACAATTCCTCACATTCATTCCGACCACCATCATCACCACGGACACCACCACCATCATTAAGCTTGGACAGTGGCAAAGAGGGGCAACGGCGAAAATTAGTCCTACCACTTGTCACTTTTGGAAGTATAATCTATAATTGTGCTTTCCTGGGTACGTAGCTCAATGGATAGAGCATCCGCCTTCTAAGCGGACGGTTGTAGGTTCGATCCCTACCGTACCCGTTATTGTTAAGTAGGGTCTGCTGAAAAAGTTTTTCCTGGGGGTAGGGTGTGGGGTGTGGGGTGTGGGGTGTAGGGTTTTACCGATTTTCAGGTGGTCAACTACCTAATTTTCAGGGAAAAAGTACCTCAATTTTCCCCCTGATCACTCCCAT
>NZ_JADBUB010000011.1:0-26342 GCF_020245865.1 Microcystis sp. M169S2 | reverse complement strand
TCGGTTTCTTGAAAGCGTCGCTCGGTTTCTTGAAAGCATCTTTCTGTCTCTTTTTGAGCTTCTACTAATTCGGCTAATAATTTCCAAACATCATCGGCGGTGGTGGTCATAATTTTTCCTCTAAATTAACTTGACAATAACCTGATTATATCTTGTTTTTAAAGCCCCTACCACGTTTTTGGTTGAAACTCAGTATCGTTAAGAATTGCTACATTTTCCCCCCTTTGTGCCAAGACAAATAAACCTTGACGATAGGCATATTTATCCGCTCCCTCTTCGATTTCAATGCCTGCTACTGCCCCATATAATTGTTTATGGTTATATTCTGGGAAAAATTGCCTAAATTCTGTTAGATTCTTGATTAATTCTTTGACATCATCTACACTTAAACTACTTTTGACTTCCACTACTAGCACATGATTTTCATTAGTTACTAACACATCAATTTCTAGGGTTTTACCGTCGAGACGTTTTCTGACTCTTTGACTAACTTGATGTACGGGAATCTGACGATTTAAAAATAAAGTCTCACAAGCAGGGGCTACCATATTTTCGACAAAACGTCCCCATTTACCTCCAAGATTACCAATTTCTTTACTGAGTCTAGTAATTTGGCGATCGGTTTTTAAAGATTGTTCTTTGAGAATCCGCTCGGTTTCTAAAGATTGTTCTTTGAGAATCCGCTCCGTTTCTTGAAAGCGTCGCTCGGTTTCTTGAAAGCATCTTTCTGTCTCTTTTTGAGCTTCTACTAATTCGGCTAATAATCTCCAAACGTCATCGGCGGTGGTGGTCATAATTTTTCCTCTGAATTAACTTGACAATAACCTGATTATATCTTGTTTGAAGGATAGAGCCTGATGGCAGATAATGAAATAGTAGCGATTTTTTTTAATATGGCGGATCGCAATTGTCAGTCGAAATGGCTATCGATCATAGGAATTGGTGAAGATGGCTTAGAAGGGTTAAGTTCGGTAGGGCGAAGTCTGCTTTCTTTAGCATCAGTTATTGTCGGTGGTGAACGTCATCTGGCAATGTTACCCCCAGAGGATCAACGGCAAAAACTGCTCTGGACTTCTCCCATTCAAGACTCCATTAACGAGATTATCCGCCGTCGTGGTCAATCTGTCTGTGTTTTGGCCAGTGGTGATCCCATGTGCTACGGGATTGGTGTAACCCTCACCCGTCAGATTCCCCTGGAGGAAATGACGATTATTCCCTCTCCTTCTAGCTTTAGTCTTGCCTGTAGTCGTTTGGGTTGGTCTCTGAGTGAAGTGGAAACTTTGAGTTTGTGCGGTCGGCCCCCGGCCTGGTTGAATGGGGTGCTTTATCCCGGCGCTAAACTGCTGGTACTGAGCGCTGATGCTCAGACTCCGGCGATCGCTGCTCGGCTGCTCCGGGAGGGAGGTTTTGGCGAGAGTTCCATCACCGTTTTAGAACATCTAGGGGGAACCCTGGAACGCCACATTCAAGGCATCGCCAACGATTGGCAGTTTACAGATCTGGCGGATTTAAATGTCATTGCCATTAGCTGCATCTCCTCCCATCCCCCCACCCTGGCGCCGCGCCTTCCAGGACTGCCGGATTCTGCTTACCATCATGACGGACAGTTGACAAAAAGAGAAGTTCGTGCTATCACACTCAGTAGATTGGCTCCCCTACCCGGACAATTGCTCTGGGATGTGGGGGCAGGTTGTGGTTCCATTGCCATTGAGTGGCTGCGGAGCGATCGCCGTTGCCAGGGGATTGCGATCGAACATCATCCCACCAGATTACAATACATTGCCGATAATGCCGCCGCCTTGGGAACGCCCCATCTGCAAATCGTCGCCGGAATCGCACCGAGCGCCTTGGAAGATTTACCGCAACCAGACGCTATTTTTATTGGTGGCGGTATCACCACACCCCACCTATTGGAAACCTGTTGGTTAGCCCTGCGCCCCGGGGGTCGTCTTGTTGCCAACACTGTTACAATTGAAAGTGAATTAGTCCTCTTGCAATGGCATGGTAAATTAGGAGGTGAACTGCTGCGAATTGGCATTGAAAAAGCCGAACCAGTCGGCAAGTTTTTAGGTTGGAAAGCCATGGCTCCCGTAACCCAGTGGACTGTTCTAAAACCAAGATTGTAAATCCTTAATTTTCTCCTTGATCCCTCTTGCAAAAGTTGTAGATAGAACTTTTTGGCTATTCTTTTCCTTTCTAATTAGTTAGGTGTTAAAAATTGTCATATCCCCCTTAATAAGGAGGGCTCAAAGCCCCCCTTATCAAGGGTAGTTGGAGGGATCGAACCCAAAATCCATTTGGTTCTTCGTTACTTGGTATGGTTCGATAGGGGGCATAAATCGACTAAATCCTTATCTGGCAAGAGACTTAATTGATTAGTTCGCTCTAGATCAAAAACAATTGACAAAAATCGCTAAATGCCTTTCTATATAAGGTTTTCATTCCTTATAACTCCTGTCGATTGCATAACACAAACCGAAGAGCCATCCATTTTTAATTTAATTAAAACCAGCTACTTACCATTTTTCAAAAATCAATTAATAAATTCAATTTCAGTTAGGAGAACTGTAAATGTTACTTTTTTGTCCCGATGGACAAGCTTTCACTAGCTGTAATCAGGAAAAACAACGAGCGGAACGATTAGCCCATAAACTGAGGGAATTAGTCCTTAATCCTGACAATATCTAAGTTTAACCTTTGATATCAATTTTATTACCGAGTATTTCAATTAAAGTTAACTTTATTGCTGGAAAGGATTCAATAAAAATAATTTCACCTCGATAATATTTATGAATAGCTTGATAACTACCCTGCAGCGGATGGCGATAAACTTCTAAACATTCTTCCTTGAGATTAACGATCCAAACTTCTTGAATATTTGCCTCTGCATAAAGAGGGATTTTAGTATAGCTATCATAATCGAGGGTAGAATCGGAAACTTCAATAATTAAATAGATATCTTGAGGACAAGGATAGGCAGCAACATAAAAATCCGATCGAGGTATTAGTAAACTTAAATCTGGTTCTGGTTGAGAATTATTATTTAATCTATAGCGTTTCTGATTCACAAGAGGTACATTCCCGATCCTGAACAGCTTAATCAGCAAAGGTTTAAGTGTGCCGCACAGATGCGAGAACCGCTATAATCGGGTTTTGCACTCCTAAGAGAATAAGATCGCCAAATTTTCGATAAAGTAATTGTATTAATCTATCCACAATAGAAGCATGACGGGTTCCCATCGGTGACATTTTGATAATTTCTCCTCGAATTAATTCCACTTTTTCATCGGGTTTGATTATTCCCTCGGTTGCCATTTTTTCGTATTCTTCCACCGTAAACTTACGAGTAATCAGCGATAAAGACATTTCAACTAAACTCCTACTTTCTCTTTATTCTATCTGGACAGCCTTCCAAGGGGTGAATTATCGGTATTTAAACCATTAATCGGGGGTATAAACTAACTTTTTGGGGACTTGTACTGATTTTTCGGGAAAAAACAGCGGTTGCCATGGCGACAAAACCGCTAGATCCAACGTCTAGAAAGCTGGGGTCGGATCGAAACTGCCCCAAAAAAGCTACTATAGGTCAGTTGTCGATGTTAAAAAAAATAGCCGTTCCCATCTGGAACATTAAGTCGAGAAATTTTATGGTTAAGCGAAAACAGCCTTATAGTTTAATTTATCTGCTCACTCTGGTGATCGGTTTAGTGATTGCGATCGCACCTGACGGACAAGCACAAACCCCCGACTCTAACACTCCTGCCAGCGATCCTAACGAATTAAAACCCTTAAATCAAGCCGATAGTGTCCTGAGTCTTCAGGGGGGACAACGTTTAGTGGAAGAAGCGAACGCCGCTATTAATGCCGCTAAATACGATGTCGCTGTGGACAAACTCAATCAAGCGCGTCGGATTTTTAACCAACTATCTAACTATCATCTGCAATTAGCTAATAGTTTCTCAGGAATTGACCCAAAAGTATTCGATTCTCAGCGTCAAAGTGCTTTAAACACCGGACAACTGCGGGATGAAGCCACCTATCAGCTTGCTTTGGTCCATAGGGCGCAAAATCAGCCAGAATTGGCGGTTCCTTTGTTAATTCAGGTGATTCAATCCCAAAACCCCACCAGTGAATTAGGACAAAAAAGCTATCAACAACTCTACGAGATGGGATTTGTCAGCACACCCATCTCCGCACCGACTCCCACCTCGGCAACTCCTAACAACTCCCCCCCACGGCAGTAAATTTTGTCCCTATTGACGAGCTTTCGGTAACAATGGGATCAGAGTATCTTTAATTGTTTTGAGGAGTTAAGATGGTTGACTTTCGCCAAGTAGAAGCGATGATTCAAGAACAAATCCCCGATGCACAGGTGATGGTTCGGGATTTAACGGGAGGTGGCGATCATTTGGAAGCGGTGGTTATTTCTGGCGAATTTGCTGGCAAAACCCGCGTTAAACAGCATCAAATGGTTTATGGCGCTTTACAATCGGCACTGGCTACCGAAGCCATCCATGCTTTGGCATTAAAAACCTACACTCCCGACAGTTGGGCAGCAGAAAAATAACAGTTATCAGTTATCAGTTATCAGTTATCAGTTAATTTTTTGGCTCTCTTAGGTTTGGTGGGCAAAATGTATTCTAAGATACATTCTTTCCGGCGAGCGAGTGGAAGGAACCACAAAGACACAAAGGACACAAAGATTGATCGATCCTCTGTAAGTTAAACTCATCACACAGAACCTAGAAGAGCCAACTACCCAATTCATAATTCATAATTCATAATTCATAATTCCCACACCCCACACCCTACCCCCACGAAAAACTTTTTGCCGCAAACCCTAATTACTTATGGTTAGTCCTTTACTGGAACCCTTTCGAGAAGCCTATCGCAATTTGGAACTTTTACCCCTGCGATCGGATAAAGAATTACAGCGTTTTGCTGTCAAATACGGCACAGAAATTATCGACGAATTAGAACAATTGGTCGAAGATAGTCCTTCGGAAGACGGAAAAATTATTCTAGCAGGACATCGGGGTTGTGGTAAGTCAACCCTACTCTATGAATTTAAAAGAAAGTTAGATGATCGCTATTTTGTTGTTTTCTTCTCGATCTCAGACATGATCGAAATGTCAGACGTAAATCATGTTAATATTTTATTCTCGATCGCCGTTCAGATGATGTCAGAAGCGGAAGCCCAAAATTTAACTATTAAAGATTCTATTAAAAAAAGCTTTTATCAATGGTTTGCTGAACAAATTCGCACCGAAACTAATCAAGCAGATGGCACTGTCGAAACAGGTTTTAACTTTTCTTCTTTACTAGCTCACATTAAAGGAATTCTCAAGATTAATTCGACTATTCGCGAGGAAATCAAACAAAAGTATGAGCGGAGAATTACCGATCTAGTTGCCCAAATTAACATTATAGCTAGTGCGATCGAGTCCCAAAGTCAGAAAAAAATCTTAGTAATTGTTGATGACATTGATAAAATTGACTTAGCACAGGTAAGGGATATTTTTCAATCCCATATTAAAGCGATTATGTTGCCCAGTTTTCGGATTATTATGACTATTCCGATCGCCGCTTTAAGAGAGGTAGCTTTAAAGGCAACTCTCCAAACAGAAACTAATGATCAGATTGTACAAATGCCTGTATATAAACTCTTTAAACAGGGAGACATTAATTCACCTAATGCTATACCCGATCCGCAAATTATTGCTACTTTAACCGAGATTATCACTAAGCGCATCGATCCCGCTTTAATCGATCCTGACACCCTCGAAAAAATTTGTCTTTATAGTGGGGGAGTATTACGAGAATTAATTCGCATTACTAATGATTGCTGTCGGGTTTGTTTGCGATCAATTCGTCGTTATCCCGATGATAATACCCTAAAAATTAATCAAGCTGTTTTAGAACAATCAATCACAGAACTTAGTCTCGATTTTGCTGAAAGTATCGGTACAGCAGATGAGGAAATTATTAAAACTGTTTATAAAAAGTCAAAACCGAAGGATCTCAAGGATCAAAATTTTCTAGATCTGTTGCATGGTTTATATATTTTGGAATACCGCAATGGCGATTTGTGGTATAACGTGCATCCGATTGTAGTTGAGTTAATGAAAAAAAGAGGAACAATTTGAATGGGATAAATAAGTAGTTATAATTAAATTGAAGATGGATCCCCCCTGCCCCCCTTGATAAGGGGGGTGCCGATAGGCGGGGGGATCCCCCTTGATAAGGGAGGTGCGGATCACTCCTTGATCCCCCCTTGATAAGGGGAGTGCGGATCACTCCTTGATCCGTAGGGTTGATTCATGAATCAACCCTACCTAATGGGGGTATCTGACAGTTTTTAACAGCTATCCACTTATTATGAATAATGAAACATCTTCAATTATCGACCAAAATGAAAGAGAATACGAAGGTTTAATCGTGTCTCTAGAGGCAAATCAAGAGAGATTAAATATATTGATTTGTGTGTGTGATCAGGAAAAATTGCGAGAAGAAATTATTGATCGCTATAGCAAAGAATTAGAACCAGTAATCCCTTGTTATCGGATTGATTTAGATCAAAAAGAACCGAGTTTAAGAGCAGCAATTGCTAGTTTAGTCTCCAGAAAACCAGAGTTATTACAAAGCAAAAACGCTGTGATCACAACCACAGGAGTGGAAAAATTACACTCGATCGAATGGCAACAGGAAAAATCGGAACTAGATAAATTTTTTGGTTATCTGCAATGGACAAGGGAAGGATTGCGAGAATTTCCCTATTCTATTGTTCTTTGGGTAACAAGCACAGTGGAGGTAAATTTACGCAAAAAGTCCCCCGATTTTTGGAGTTGGAGAAAAGGAGTTTTTCGCTTTATTTCTCCTCCAAGTAACTTTTTACCTTCTCAGGAATTTTTACCAATTTTACAATCTTTTGACGAAATTACTATAGATAAAGATATTCCTTCAATCTCTAAGGAAGACTTGTTAG
The DNA here is from genome assembly GCF_020245865.1 of Microcystis sp. M169S2. Taxonomy (NCBI): domain Bacteria; kingdom Bacillati; phylum Cyanobacteriota; class Cyanophyceae; order Chroococcales; family Microcystaceae; genus Microcystis; species Microcystis sp. M169S2. Next base: position 19,357 of record NZ_JADBUB010000011.1, on the reverse strand, counting down.
AACTAATCGAGCAAATCGAGGTAAATAAAGGCAAAAAAGAGCCAAGACTAGCGAGTTTATATGCCAGTTTAGCTAAGATTTATAACCTTCGTTTATTAAATCTGCCATTGTCAGATTATCGTCAGGAACAACAGCTTGCGATCGAGTATTATCAAAAGGCGATCAATTTACAAACAGAGTTAAATCTAGAACTTGATTTAGTTGCGAGTCTCGACTCATTGGCAGGTATTTACTATTTTCTAGGAGAATACCAAAAAGCGATCGAGTTTTATCAACAGTCCTTAGCAATCTTTCAGAAAATCGGAGATCGCTGGGGAGAAGCAGATTCTTGCAATAATTTAGGCAATGTTTACGAATCCCTAGGAGAATACCAAAAAGCGATCGAGTTTCATCAACAGTCCTTAGCAATCTTTCAGGAAATTAAAGCAGATTCTTACAAGAATTTAGGCAATGTTTACGAATCCCTAGGAGAATACCAAAAAGCGATCGAGTTTTATCAACAATCCTTAGCAATCAAACGGGAAATCGGCGATCGGAAGAGTGAAGCGAAATCCTACATGGGTTTAGGCAATGTTTACTATTCCCTAGGAGAATACCAAAAAGCGATCGAGTTTTATCAACAGTCCTTAGCAATAAGTCAAGAAATCGGTGATCGGGGCGGTGAAGCGAAATCCTACATGGGTTTAGGCAATGTTTACTATTCCCTAGGAGAATACCAAAAAGCGATCGAGTTTTATCAACAGTCCTTAGCAATAAGTCAAGAAATCGAAGATCCGTCGAGAGAAGCGAAATCCTACAATAATTTAGGCGCTGTTTACGATTCCTTAGGAGAATACCAAAAAGCGATCGAGTTTTATCAACAGTCCTTAGCAATCGAACGGGAAATCGGTGATCGGGGGGGTGAAGCGAAATCCTACAATAATTTAGGCAATGCTTACGATTCTCTAGGAGAATACCAAAAAGCGATCGAGTTTTATCAACAGCACCTAGCAATCACACGGGAAATCGGTGATCGGAAAGGTGAAGCGAATTCCTACAATAATTTAGGTGCTGTTTACTATTCCCTAGGAGAATACCAAAAAGCGATCAGGTTTCATAAAAAGTCTTTAGCAATCACAGGGGAAATCGGTGATCGGGGAAGGAGTAAATCACCGATCGCCGGTGTGGAGGTATTAGTCTATCGTTTAGCTGGTTGTTGTTGTCCTTTACCCGGGGAAAATATTACTGGTATAGTTGCCCATGCGGGGGAAGGTATTGTTATTCACCGTCAGGGCTGCTCGAATGTGGCAAAAGCCGAAGCTGAACGCTTAATTCCTGTTAGTTGGAACCCCATAGATGAGCAGGGAAGTTATCCAATTTATCCAGTAAATATTCAGATTGAAGTGATTGATCGCGTCGGGGTTTTAAAAGATATTCTCTCTTGTTTAAGTGACCCAAATATTAACGTTCGCACTGCCGGAGTTAAGACTAATTTCGGTAAACCCGCTTTAATTTCCCTGAAAATTGAAGTAAAAGACCTGCAACAACTTGAACGCTGTGTTAGTCAAATTAAGCTGATGAGGGATGTTTTAAACATTCGTCGCATCAGTCAGGTAAAAAGCGATCGAGTTTTATCAACAGTCCTTAGCAATCAAACGGGAAATCGGTGATCGGAGGGGTGAAGCGAATGCTTGGTTTAATCTGGGACTTACCTACTATAAACTCAAACGTATATCGGAAGCGAAAGAAGCATATCTTCAGTCGCGGGAATTATATCAAGCATTGGGGTTAGCAGCGGATGTTCAAGATTGCGATGATGAAATTCGGCAATTATAAACCCGAAAATATCCCTTAATCGTTGCTTTCTTTCTGGGGGTGGTTAAGTTTCCTTTAGTTTTAATTGGGGGGATAATAGTGGCATTGTGGCGATTGTTAAAAAGATGGTTGAGGAAAGCATAATTAGGGGTAGGATGGGTTAAATATCCCTTATTTTTAACCTGAGTTTGACATCTGCTAATTTCCCCTCATAACTACCCTAAAGTGAGAAATTATAGTAATATTTCTAAGGATTACCAGAAAAGAAAGAGTGCCACGCTGCCGTTCCGATCGCTCCTCCTAAAAGAATAATTAACGTCCAAACTTGATTTTTTTGGGTTCCTTCCACCTTTTCTAGTCTTATATCCATCCCATCGACTTTCTCAGTTAGTTTTACTTGTCCTAACTCTAGCTTAGTTAGCCGTTCGTCAATTTTATCAAATTTCTGGTTAACATCCTTTTGTAGGCTATCAAATTTCTGGTTAACATCCTTTTGTAAGCTATCAAATTTCTGGTTAACATCCTTTTGTAAGCTATCAAATTTCTGGTTAATATCCTGTTGCAAGGTATCGATTTTTTGGTTAACTTCCTTGATGCTGTCTTTGATTTCCTTGAGGACAGATTCAAGACTATAAGTAACGGTTTCGTTAGACATTTTGGTAAAATCCCTGGGAGTAATGATAGTACAATAATTTGATTTTAATCCTAAATCCGGTTATTAAAAACTGATTATTTATTCTCCGTATAATACTAAATCTGGTTATTAAAAACTGATTATTTATTTCTCCTTTTGCCTTTTGCATGAGTAGAAAACGGGTTTCTCCGAGAAACCCGTTTTCTGTGGGTTACTCAAAGGATTGGGATTGAGCCGTGCTTTTATGATCAATCATAAACAAAACCCCCCACCAATGGGCGGGGGGTTTTTTAGTTACCTAATTCAAGGTTTAGCCGAACTTGCCAGCAGTGGAAGCGATCAAGAAGGCGGCGTAGGTGAAGATATAGCCAACGGTGAAGTGAGCTAAACCAACCAAACGAGCCTGAACGATCGAGAGAGCCACGGGTTTGTCTTTCCAACGAACGAGGTTCGCCAGAGGAGTGCGTTCGTGGGCCCAAACGATAGTTTCGATCAACTCTTGCCAGTAACCACGCCAAGAGATCAGGAACATGAAACCGGTTGCCCAAACGAGGTGTCCAAAGAGGAACATCCAGGCCCAGACAGAAAGGTTATTAACACCGTAGGGGTTGTAACCGTTGATTAACTGAGCCGAGTTAGCCCAGAGGTAATCGCGGAACCAGCCCATCAGGTAGGTGGAGTTTTCGTTAAACTGAGCCACGTTACCCGACCAGACACCGAGGTGTTTCCAGTGCCAGTAGAAGGTTAACCAACCCAAGGTGTTCAACATCCAGAACATGGCTAGGTAGAAGGAATCCCAAGCAGAGATGTCGCAAGTACCGCCACGGCCGGGACCGTCGCAAGGGAAGGAATACCCGAAGTCTTTTTTATCGGGCATTAATTTGGAACCACGAGCGTCTAAAGCACCTTTAACCAGGATTAGAACGGTGGTGTGTAAACCAAGAGCGATCGCATGGTGAACGAGGAAGTCGCCAGGACCGATGGTTAAGAATAGGGAGTTAGTGCCGCTATTGATCGCGTCTAGCCAACCGGGTAACCAAACATCACCGTAGTTGGGATAGGCGGTGTAGGCGATACTATCGGGGTTAGACAACAGTACGTTCATGCCGTACAGGGTTTTACCCGAAGCTGCTTGCACGAATTGAGCGAACACAGGTTCGATCAGGATTTGTTTTTCGGGAGTACCGAAAGCGACGACTACATCGTTATGAACGTAGAGGCCGAGGGTGTGGAAACCTAAGAAAAGGGAAACCCAGCTTAGGTGAGAGATGATCGCTTCTTTATGCTCCAGCATCCGCGCCAGCACGTTATCTTTGTTCGCTTCGGGATCATAGTCACGCACGAAGAAGATAGCACCGTGAGCGAAAGCACCCACCGCTAGGAAACCAGCGATGTATTGGTGGTGGGTATAAAGAGCCGCTTGGGTGGTGTAGTCCTTAGCGATAAAGGCATAAGGGGGTAGCGCGTACATATGCTGCGCCACCAGAGAGGTGATCACGCCTAAAGAAGCGAGAGCCAAACCGAGTTGGAAGTGGAGAGAGTTGTTAACCGTGTCATAAAGATTTTTGTGACCGGCTCCTAACTTACCACTGGGGGGTTTGTGGGCATTGAGGATGTCCTTAATGCTGTGACCGATGCCCCAGTTGGTGCGGTACATATGACCAGCCACAATGAAGATCACAGCGATCGCCAAGTGGTGGTGAGCCATATCGGTTAACCAGAGGGACTCGGTTTGGGGATGGAAACCACCTAAGAAGGTGAGAATCGCAGTTCCCGCGCCTTGGGCAGTACCGAAAATGTGGTTAGCAGTATCGGGGTTTTCCGCGTACACACCCCAGTTACCGGTGAAGAAGGGTAGTAAACCCGCCGGGTGGGGGGGAGTGGAGAGGAAGTTGTCCCAACCAACGTGCTGACCGCGGGATTCAGGGATAGCAACGTGAACGAGGTGTCCGGTCCAAGCCAGAGAGCTAACACCGAACAGAGCGGCGAGGTGGTGGTTCAGGCGAGATTCAGCGTTTTTGAACCAAGCGAGGCTAGGACGGAACTTAGGTTGTAAGTGTAACCAGCCAGCAAAGAGGAAAATCGCCGAGAGAATCAGCAGGAACACCGCACCTTGGTATAGGTCTTGGTTGGAGGTCATACCGATGGTGTAGAACCAGTGGTAAACCCCGGAATAGGCGATGTTAACCGGATTAGAAGCACCAGCTTGGGTGAAGGCATCTACCGCGCCTTTACCGAACTGGGGATCCCAAATCGCGTGGGCGATGGGACGGATGTTTAAGGGATCTTTGATCCACTGCTCGAAGTTACCTTGCCAAGCGACGTGGAATATAGTACCAGAAGTCCACAGGAAAATGATTGCAATGTGGCCGAAGTGCGACGCGAAAATCTTTTGGTAGAGATTCTCTTCCGTCATGCCATCATGACTTTCAAAATCGTGGGCTGTGGCGATCCCGTACCAAATCCGACGGGTGGTCGGATCTTGGGCTAGATCTTGGCTAAATTTAGGGAATTTAGTTGCCATAGCTGTTTAGGAAATTCTCCTCTCTAAATAACTGAGGCTCTTACACGAGTGCTGGTTATTTCCTTTTTTAAATTCACCCACTGTAATAGGAAACGCTTACAGTGGTATCGGTCAATCGACGCTGGTTCAGCCTAGGCCTGCCAATCCCCGGGGGACTGGCAAGCCCTTATAGGCAAGTTTAGCCAATCGAGAGACTTCTGGCCAAGAAGAATGCCCACGTGGTGACAATACCGCCTAAGAGGTAGTGAGCCACACCAACGGCACGACCTTGAATGATGCTCAGGGCGCGAGGTTGGATAGCGGGGGCAACTCTTAACTTGTTGTGCGCCCAGACGATCGACTCGATTAATTCTTGCCAGTAGCCGCGACCACTGAACAGGAACATCAAGCTAAACGCGAAGACGAAGTGACCGGCTAGGAACATGATTCCGTAGGCAGACAGAGCAGAGCCATAGGAATTAATGACTTGCGCTGCTTGCGCCCAGAGGAAATCCCGTAACCAACCGTTGATGGTGATGGCACTTTGAGCGAAGTTACCGAGGGTAACGTGGGTGACAGTGCCATCGGGGGCGACGGTTCCCCAGACATCGGACTGCATTTTCCAGCTAAAGTGGAAGATTACGACCGAGAGGGAGTTGTACATCCAGAACAGGCCGAGGAAAACGTGATCCCAACCCGAAACTTGGCAGGTACCGCCGCGACCGGGACCATCGCAGGGGAAACGGAAACCGAGATTCGCTTTATCGGGAATCAGACGGGAACCGCGAGCGTAGAGAACCCCTTTGAGGAGAATCAACACGGTGACATGGATGGTGAAGGCGTGGATGTGATGCACGAGGAAATCGGCAGTACCGAGAGTGATCGGCATCATGGCCACTTTGCCACCCACTGCTACCACGTCGCCACCGAAAGCATAACTAGCAGTAGTGAGAGCGTTAGGAGCGGTGTTGCCGGGGGCTAGGGTGTGGAGACTTTGTACCCATTGGGCAAAGATGGGTTGTAGTTGAATTCCCGTATCCGAGAACATATCTTGGGGACGACCAAAAGCCCGCATGGTGTCGTTGTGAATGTATAAACCGAAGCTATGGAAGCCGAGGAAAATACATACCCAGTTCAGGTGGGAGATAATTGCGTCACGATGACGGATCACCCGATCGAGCAGGTTATCCACGTTTTTGGCCGGATCGTAGTCCCGCACCATGAAGATCGCTCCGTGCGCTCCCGCACCGACGATTAAGAAGCCACCGATCCAAGTGTGGTGAGTGAACAAGGATAGTTGGGTGGCGTAGTCAGTCGCCTGATAGGGATAGGGCGGCATGGCGTACATATGGTGGGCCACGATGATGGTTAGCGAACCTAAGAGAGCCAGGTTAATCGCTAACTGGGCGTGCCAAGAGGTGGTCAGGATTTCGTACAGTCCTTTGTGACCTTGACCGGTGAAGGGACCTTTGTGGTTTTCGAGGATTTCCTTCATGCTGTGACCGATACCCCAGTTGGTACGGTACATATGACCAGCAATGATGAACAATACAGCGATCGCCAAGTGATGGTGAGCGGTATCGGAAAGCCAGAGACCACCAGTCACGGGGTTCAAGCCACCTTTGAAGGTGAGGAAATCCGAGTAAGCACCCCAGTTAAGGGTAAAGAAGGGGGTCAAACCCTGGGCGAAACTGGGATATAAGTCCGCCATCTTGCTCGGTTCGAGAATGAACTCGTGGGGCAAGGGGATGTCTTGGGGAGCGACTCCCGCATCGAGGAGTTTGTTCACCGGTAAAGAAACGTGAATCTGATGACCGGCCCAACCTAGGGAACCTAAGCCGAGTAAACCCGCCAAGTGATGGTTCATCATCGATTCCACGTTTTGGAACCATTCCAGTTTCGGTGCGCTTTTGTGGTAATGGAACCAACCAGCAAACAGCATCAGGCCCGCCATAACTAAACCACCGATAGCGGTGCAGTATAGCTGATAGCTGTTGGTGAACCCGGAAGCCCGCCAGAGGTAGAACAGACCAGAGGTGATCTGAATCCCGTGGAAACCGCCGCCCACATCGCCGTTGAGGATGCCTTGACCGACGATCGGCCAGACCACTTGGGCGCTGGGTTTGATGGCGAGCGGGTTGGTTAACCAAGCTTCATAGTTAGAAAATTTCGCGCCGTGGAAGTACATTCCACTTAGCCAAACGAAGACAACGGCGAGATGTCCGAAGTGGGCGCTGAAGATTTTCCGAGAAATATCTTCGAGATCGCTGGTTTGACTATCAAAATCGTGGACGTTGGCGTGTAGGTTCCAAATCCAGGTAGTGGTTTTGGGTCCTTTGGCTAAAGTGCGATCAAAATGCCCCGGTTGACCCCACTTCTCAAAGGAAGTAGGTACTGGGTCTTTATCTACAATCACTTTAGCTACCGCCTCTTTGGGGGGGAGTGCCATGAGGATTCTCCTCTCTCGACAATAGACTTAGCGTTTTATTTGAGGATAGATTTTTTAACCTAAAAAAGGCAAGTTGAAATCTGACCCACCTTTTGTTAATGTCGCTTGACTTTCCTCTTGGGTGAGATTCCAGTCGAAAGCATCAATAGTAGATGATAAGTCTTTGTTCTCTCCTCTGTTCGTTGTGCTTAACAATAATTAAAATTCTCTCAATCCTTGATAGGAGAGACATTTTCTGCTATGGACGGTCTTAGTCAGGGTCAGACTGGTAATTTTTCTTTACAAAAGTTTATTAATCGTCGCCCCAGAAGCCGATTTCCCCTTTTTCTCCCTCACCAGACCATATAGAAAATTCAATAGATAGATTCTCAAAAAACAATCAAACAATTCTGTAAAATTGAGGCCATAACCTGATCTTCTCGCGCTTTTGCTGACACCAGAGCATTCAATGACTCTAGCAAAAATCAATGGTTTGTATAGATTTTGGCCTTGGCTCTAGGAGGAACGTGCTATCCCTACTACATAAATTAATCCCAGTCAAAACCCTTCGTATATGTCTTGTGATCGGTTTACTGACTATTCTGTTAACCGCCTGTGGCGATCGCTTGACGGCTACCAATCTCCCCACTTCGGAAACCTCTAATCTTCCCGTCGTCCAAGGCCGCATTTCTGAGGTTGCCCCCCCGGTCCTAATTCAGGAACTGCGCCCCAGTTTAGAGCGTTACGCTCCCCAAGTAACGATTCTCAGTCCTCTGCCCGAACAAGTTTTCGATGACCCTCAGGTGACAGTTAAACTACAGGTGTCGGATCTGCCAATTTTCCAAGACGATACCCTGAAATTAGGACCCCACTTGAGTCTAATTGTCGATAATGAACCAGCAGCAGCCATTTACGACCTCAAGCAACCGATTATCCTAGAAAATCTTGCCCCCGGTACTCATACCCTGCGCGTCTTGGCCCTGCGTCCTTGGCAGGAAAGTTTTAAAAATGATGGGGCATTTGCTGAAACAACCTTTCATATTCTGACAAAAACAGGCAAAAATGCCCCTGATCATAACTTACCCCTGTTAACCTACAGTAGTCCGCAAGGAATCTACGGTGCAGAACCGATCCTGCTCGATTTTTATCTGAGTAATGCTCCTCTACGTCTGTCCAATACTGCCAACGGGGATAATAATCTTCAAGATTGGCGCATTCGTGTCACCGTCAACGGTGAAAGTTTTCTGCTTGATACTTGGGAACCGATTTATCTCAAGGGTTTTAACAAGGGCAATAACTGGGTACAACTAGAATTCATCGATGGTAAGGGAAATAAAATCGAAAACGAGTTTAATACCAGCGTGCGCGTGATTAGCTTTGATCCCTCTTACCGAGACGGTCTTAGTCAATTAGTCCGCGGCGATTTATCCCCTACAATTGCCCGTAGCATTGTTGATCCCAACTATCAAACTATTCCCAGTCCAGAGGAAGAAACCCCTGTTATCGAACCAGAAACCTCTATAGTTGAGGAAACCCCTGTTATTGAGCCAGAAAGCCCTATAGTTGAGGAAAGCCCTGTAGTTGAGGAAAGCCCTGTAGTTGAGGAAAACCCTGTTATTGAGCAGGAAAAACCCGTTATTGAGCCAGAAAGCCCAATCGTAGAAGAAAAACCCGTTATTGAGCCAGAAAGCCCAATCGTGGAAGAAAAACCAGTAGAGACAGAAACAATCGAAAAGGTCGAGGAAACCCCTGAAGCGATCGAATCTCCCCTAACCACCATACCAGAGACAAAGGAGATTAACGAACCTGCCCCCGGTATTCAGCCTCCGCTAGAAGTGGAACCTATTCCCGAACCCCAGAACAATAGCGAGCAAAAAATCACCATTTTTGATCGCGTTCAACAAACCTTAAACCGCTTCCAGTTGGCCTCTTCCCCAGCAGAAAAAGATATCGAACTACCCACCCTCGATCCTCAATTATTCAGCAATGTCGAGCGGTCTTAGAGCCTAGCTTAATCCAGTTTTCAGGGGAAGTGGGGAGGTAGGGAGGTGGGGAGCGGGAGAATGGGGGAATTTCAACTAACACCCTAAAACCCCAACACTCTAAAACCCCAACCTCCAACCCCTCGATCGAGAAATTATTAAACAAATATTTCGCAATATGGACAAAATCAGGAACTAAGTTATAATCTAAAACGTCTATAGATGATTTACTAACTTTTTGCTTGAGGTAATTGTGTTTAACAAAATTTCCCTTGTCGCTGGTTTTGCCGGTTTAGTTGCCCTAACTACCGTTGGTGCTGTACCCGTACAAGCAGAACCGCAAAATAACGAAATCCTGATCAGTCAACTGCGCGGCCATGAGACCTACAGAGGTGAGCCGCAACTCAACCCCGGTGACTATATACTCGGTCGCGTCCGGGGAACCGTGGGTGGCATTATGTCCATCCAATTGATCAGACTTGTAACAGTGGATGGCAAAGAAATTTTCAACGGCGACTTTGCTGACGGAACCACCGCTCTTATTACTGGGGATGGCACTGGTGGCGACGATGTACTATTGCAAGTGGTAGATGGCAAGTTAATTTATGTGGGTAAAGCTCATCCCTATTGGGTTTCCCGCTTGAAACTAAAATCAGAAATCGCCGTCAGTACCACTCGCTCGCAACTTTTAAGAGAAATCAACGAAAAACAACCCGCTTGGGGACTTCCCGCTTTACCCCCAGAAACCAGAACCTTTACTGAAGTTGCTCCCCAACCCGCTCCCGAGCCTAGTGTATCTCCTATCCGCGGACTTTGGTAGTGGGAAGACATCAGCAGAAAATCTCTTGTCTTGAGACTGAGAAGGGTGAAAACTTTCCTCACAATCTAACCAATTTGGACTAAATAAATCCCTCTTTTTCAGATAAAAGGGGGATTATTATTGCTCTCTTAGGTTTGGTGTGTAAAATGTATTCTAAGATACAGTCCTGCTGGCGAGGGAGTGGAAGGAACCACTCCAGACACAGAGGACACAAAGATTGATCGCTTCTATAGTAAGTTAAACTGATCACACAAAGAATAAGAGAGCCATGACCGAATCCAGATAGGGAAATTTCCCGATATTCACTCCAGTTCAAAAGACTGATTATTAAATTTCAAAGTCCGACAATTCTCCGTCACCGTCCGCACCACATCATCGGGCGCACCATCGGGAATTTCGGCTTCAATCTCCAGTGTTACCTTAACCCTGGCCCCACTGAGTCGGGTGAGATGCTGGATGATCTCATTGGCGATCGCTGGAGCGTCTCGATTGATCCGCAGGGGATCGATCTCAACACTGCCGTAAAACCTCCGCAGAACCAGCTTTTTCTCAACCAGATCACCGGGAGTCTCTGTCACAGTTAATCCAACACCAGAGGGTAAAGATGGCGGCCGATCGCGGTCACTAGAGATAACGGAATCAGTCTCGGCAGTGGTCGGGGGGTTAGCTGGTTTCTCGGCCTCTAGCTGCCCCATGGCTACATCAGGCTTAACCAGAAGGCTGTGACTGCTGATACTCGGGTTAATATCCCGAAGGATGACAAGACCAGTATATCTTTGCTTCGCCTCATCCCAGCCCTCTGCATAAGCGAAGTTCTCCTGTACAAGCGTAGAACGAACCCCCTCCCGCACAGTTTGAAGTAGAACATCCGGGTTCTTGAGACGGGGCAAGTAAAGATACTGCGCTAGGTACTCCCACAGACGTTTCAGATCGATGTGGTTAGTTGAACGCCACAGGTATTTGTCGAGGGCTTCCATCCGCAGGTTGTCACCAGAGTAATGGGTAATCAGTTGCCCCTCATGAAGCAGTTTGCGACTGGCTCGATCGATAGGCGAATCGTCCCCCTGAGCGTTGGTATCAGTCCAGTGGATGCCTTTCTGGGGGTCGGGTTGCTCTGGAACCAGCAGCCACTTATAGGTTTGGTTGAGGATCAGGCTTACCTCCTTGTCGGCTTGATCGCGTTTAGTGATCGCCTGTTTACTCTGAGAAACATCGAGATTGAGGGTTTCCTGATCCGCCACAATTGAATTCCAGGCAAGATATCCGGCGACGTTCTTCTCTAAGTTTTCCAGGTTCGATTTGTCAGCGGCAACAAATACAAGCGTATTCTTGTAATAGCGGGGGCTACCCCCTCTCTGATTGAGAATTTCCGCCACTAAACGCCGAGCGGGGCTATCTTCAGCGGATTTGCTGTGGGGTTGCCCAGGACCGAGGACGACGAGCCGCACCCCCAGATGAGGATCATCGGGAATATCAGCAGTAGATTCTGGGGCAATATGAATCGCTCCAAACTCGCCCCGCTGCTGGTCGGCCTTCAAGCGCCGGACGATTTCTTCTGTCACTTTATACCGCTCCTCAAAGAGCAGGTTTGCCCGATCTTGGGCGGTGCGGGTGACGTTCGGCTGATTGGAAATCCAGTAGCGGTTGCCATCGATGTAGAGGTAGGTGGCCCGATCTGTTAGCCGCCGTAGGGCATCACCAAAAGTGGCTACAGTCTCCCCCGGCTGCACGCAACCGAGTTTTATCCTCTTATCTTCTAGTCCTCGGTTAGCAGCCCGAATCGTGGGGGCCGAGCCAAGGTAAATAGTGCGCGTAACCCGACGGCAAGCAGAATAGCGTCCCAGGTTGGAATTTTGGCGATCGATGTCGAGGGGCAGAGAATTGGGGCCATCCACATCTTTTTCGATGATCGGAACCCAATTATCGTCTAAGTAGCGGGTTAACTCCGACTGAACCTGAGCATCATCCATCGGGACGTGGGAGGGCATGATCAACAAGCTCTTGTCCTCTCGCTCCCAAAGGGAATGGATAACTTTCGCCATCAGGCGCAGCACGCCCCTGGTGCGTTGGAATTTATCGAGGGTTGACCAGTCGGAGTAGAGGCGATCAAAAAATTCTGGGTGAATGGGATAGGCTTCCCGCAGGCGGCGTCTGTAGTCAGCCTCCAGGCATTCGCTAGGAAATTCCTGGCCCTGGGTCCGATACATCTCGGAGAAGGCTTTAATCACCGCATCCCGTGCGACAAATAGTTGCGGGTCAGTAGTGGTTTGAAAGAGACGGCGGCGGACGATCTCGAAACTCTCCTCGGCACTGGCGGGTCGCCAAGGGGATTGGATGCGCCCGATCGCATTTTTAAGGCGGTCTAGGGCCTCTGTACCCCGTTCTCCTCCGGTTTCAACATCTGTAGTCCGTACTTCTCCGGTTTTTTCGTCAACGGTTTCCGAAGCGGGGATACTCACAGCCAAAAGCGTCTGCTGGGCATTTTTTGCCGACTCGCTCAGGGTTTGGGCAAAAGTAAACTGGGTGTCAAAACTACCGCCGGCAATATCGTTCTTGTCGTGCAATTGCCTGGCATAGGCAACCCATTCGTCGATCAAGATCAAACAGGGTGAAAAACGATTAAACAATATTTTGAGTGCGTCTCCCGGATTAGTGGAAGTTTCATCGGCGTTGCGAACCAGAGCGTAGCCCTCAGCGCCGCCGAGTTGCCAAGCTATTTCTCCCCACAGGGTCTTGATTTCTGGGCGATTTTGCTTGTTGTGTTCCGGTTTATAGGGGGGGATGCCACTAGGCTGGACTTTAGTGCCGACCAGAACAGCAATGTTGACATTTTCGGGGGGTTTTTTAATGTTCAGAGCTTGGAAGATCGACTCCATACCGGGAAGATCTTCGATCGCCAAAGCATTGCACAGATGGTAGAGGGCCAGCATGGCGTGGGTTTTTCCGCCACCGAAGTTAGTTTGCAGTTCAATCACCGGCTCTCCGCCATTACCACTCAGACGCAGCAGGGCATTGGTCAGAAGTTGCTTGAGTCCTTCGGTGAGGTAGGTGCGGCGGAAAAATTCCGTCGGGTCGCGGTATTCGTCAGAGCCTTCATCGAGATAGACTTGCCAGAGGTCGGCGGCAAATTCGGCCTGTTGGAAGCGTCCAGAAGCCACATCGGGGTGGGGGGTGGCGATTTCCCGCCAGGGTTTCAATCCCGACATCGGTTGTCCCTCCGTCGGGGCGATCGCTTGGCGCCTTGTCTCTCGCCGAGCCTGTTCTTCAAAGCGAAGTCTGAGGATTTCTTGCTTCTGCTTCTCCACCTCTTGGGTGTCGGCGGAAACCGAACTCAGTAGGCGAGAGATGCTATCAAAAGCCCGGTAAGCATCGTCGAGGCTGAAAGCATCGTTATGGGCCCAGGCGTTGCGGACATCTCTTAGTTCACTGGCCAGAGAGCGATCGCTTCTGCCTAGGGTTTTCTTAAAAACTTCATTCCACTGCTCCCAGAGGACAATTAGTAGGGCCGAAACGTCTTCCTTGAGGACGGCATCACCTGTCCTGCGGATCGTATAGCTCTCAGGGAGGCAACTTAAGGCCACGGCCACCCACTTCTGGCCGTAGCTTGCTTTCATTTCTCGTTCAATGAAGGGGTATAGTCCCTCTCTGAGGAAATCTAGGGCGCGTCCGACTCGTTCACGATTGCTGATTGCCATGGGATTTGATGAGGAGTTATTTTTATAATGCCTCAATTTGGGAGAGATAACCACAAAGGCACAAAGGTCACAAAGTTTGGGGAACCACAAAGGCACAAAGGTCACAAAGTTTGGGGAACCACAAAGGCACAAAGGTCACAAAGTTTGGGGAACCACAAAGGCACGGAGGTCACAAAGATTAGGTAGATGGTGTCCATAGCTCAATGTTTTTAAACCAAGTTAAGTCTCTGTAATCGAGAGTCCAGATTAGGGCGTTAAATTTTTGAGCAATGACTACCACTGAAGCATCTTCTAGACTACCCTGCCAATTGGTCATTTGTATGACTAAATCAAATGTAGTCTGCATGGTTTCCATTTCAAGCGGCACGATTGTGGTCTCTTATTTAATTATACTTAATGCCTTTTGCGCTACTTGTGGACATTGTTCCCTAGCTACGAATTTATAAACCTCGAACAAGATGGGTAAAGGGGTTAAAACTGCGCCAAATTCCTGCGGTAGTTGTGCAAACCCCTTTATCGCTTCCTTGTGGTAATTATCTTGGCTCGATAACAGGGCAATAAGTGGCCCAGCATCAAGGACTAATCGTCTCATGTCAAATAATCTTCGTTAACGGAGGCATCTGGTGGGGCATTCTCGACAATTCCCGCTAGTTCTAGAAGTCTAGAGGTATCTTTGGGAATTAGTTTGATTTCTAGGGCTTCTTGAACTACACTTAACGGGGTTTCTTCGGGATGCTCTTTTAAGTAGTTATTGAGACGTTTTGCTAAGTTATCGGGAACTTCAATGGTTAGTTTCATGGGGGTTACTACTTGATTTTAAAACTCTGTGTTCTCTGTGTCTCTGTGGTTTAAATTCACCACAAAGGCACAAAGGTCACAAAGAAAAGGATAGTTGTTCGGGAGAGGGTTTATATTCGTTGGCTAGGCGGGTGATTTCTGGCCAAGAGGTGACTAGGCTATTGTAAGCTATGGCTTCTTGGGTCCAACCTTTTCTGTCACAGAGGCTATAAAGTCTATAGGCGAGTTCTTTGGCTAAATCGGCTTTGTTTCCTAGTTTAGCCAAGAGTTCTGCGGCTCCGGTTTCGCCATTTTTATCGAGGGTATGGATGAGGTGTTGGGTGATTTCCCAGATGGGTGTCCGCTCATCTTTTTCTGGCTTCCAATCGGTTTTAAGATCTTCGCGCTTGAGTAGTCGCACTTTACCGGCTTTTGCTTCTAGTATGCCAGCTTCAACCATGCCCTGAATACTGGTGTTTTTGGCTTTGGAGAGGGTTTCTGCATTGCCATATAGTCCTTCGTTGAATTGGTACTGCTCGAACCAAGTCAGCGCCCAACGGGTATCACTATCAAATTCTCCTTCTTGTTCGGTGAGAAATTCGTCGAGAATCTGGTTAATCAGTTGCAGGGCCGTGCGAACACCCATGGAAGTGCCGTTAGATTCGAGGATAGCGGCGTATTTGGAGTAGATTGCCATCCCGGGACCAATACTGGCTTGGGCGAGGTCAACGGGGGCAATATTGCCCTGTTGCAGCAGTTTTAGGGCTTGGGGAAGGTCGCGCTTCAGTTCGTTGAGGAATTGCCGGCGGCTGGCTTTGGGCGCGTCGGCGGGACGGGGACGACACACGAGGACTATAGATGAGGCGAGGGCGTTGCTGTTTTGTCCACGCATCCTTCTTGCAAGCTCTGTCCGTATTGGCCATGTGCCATCGATCATGAAATTGGACTGCATTAAGCCTTCTAACATGGTTTCCCAGCCTGTTGAAGCTAGACCAAGCTGCTGTTCTTCTTGGTCGTCGCTATCTTCTTTACTTTCTGCCTGTTTAAAAGCGTAATAAACCGTCAAAGGATAGGCTGGATCAGATGACCTATATAGCTTGTTGAACGTTGCACCTAATCCTTGTTCAAAAAATAATTTTGCCCTTTCTTTACCACCATGCCGATAGGGATCAGCTACCAATTCCGATTTTTTAGGAACAAGTACGGTAGATAAGAGTTTTGGATACAGATACACTAAGGTACTTCGCAACCAAACATAGAGAAAGTCGGACAAATCAGAGTATGGCACAGCATCATAGTAGGGAGGATCTGTCGAAAAGAGGAAGGACGCATCAGGTTCCAATTGAGCAGCGTCAATTTGCAATACTTCTCCACTAGCATTCAAACAGTTGTTAGAATCTAAAATGTGATAAATAGTTTCAATACCGCCGAAAAAATTGCCACTAGATTCAGAAAATGGATTGCTTTCTGCAAAATCCCAGGTCATCGAAATGGCTTGCCTAGTAAAGGTGTTTCTTGCGTGTTCACGGTTATTGGCCCAAGTAGCAATAGTAGAATTGCGATCTGCAAGTTTATCCACTCCAAAAGCCAAATAAGTCGCCACCGCATCCGCATAAGCCGTCGCACCTATTCCCCCATCATTAAGAGGTAAATCATCATCAGGGATTCCTGCGGCCACTGCATCAGCTTTAATCTTTTCTCTGGCTTCACTTACTAAATCGCTAAAAGTAGTGAGGGCGACAAGTTGACGGGGAGTGAATAAATCGGCGTGTTTCGTCATGCCATAACCTTGTACGCGGAAGCCTAAAGCCTGTTCTGGTAAATTTGAATCAGGTTTCCATTCAGGCTGTGCTTTTTTAGCGATATATTCCTGTTCCTCATCAGGAGAAAGATAAACCCTTCCCCCTTGTCCTTCAGCGACAATAGCCATTAACTGAGCATCCATCCGGCCCGCCTTACCTTCGCTACGGATATGATCAAAAGGAACAGGAGTATTACAAGCGATACAGACAGCACCCTTGCGGTTTACCGTCCCATCTGGGGCCGTACCCTTACCCGTCTTCACCTCAAAGCGGATTTTTGGTGGCACCCCAGAGACACCAAAATCATCCCCCTTTGTGTCCTCTGTGCCTTTGTGGTTAAAATCCCCCTCAGTGTTAACATCTCCCACAAAAGGCTCAACCCAAGCCTCCTTACCCTTCTTCGTCGAAAGCTGAAAACTGCGAACCAGAGGCATCTGACAGCCACAGGCCGGATTAGGACACTTCACCGTCCTGGCCCAAAGCCAAGCAATCACCTTAGTGTCCTTTGTGCCTTTGTGGTTGGTTTCCACCATCGGATAAAGATAGCCAATCCTTTTAAAAGCCTCATCCCGCATCCACTGACCGTAATAGCGCACATCTGCGGCCAATCCCTGGGCCCCTTCCCAGGAAGAAATCTTTTGTTTTTGGCGAGAATCGGGATTAACCGGCGGTTTATCCTTAAACTTGGGCGGAATCTCGATCAAAGCCTTAGTAATCAACACCGCCACCGGATTGAGGTCACTACCATGGGCCTGCAACCCCAAGCGCTGGGCCTCCAAAGGAATGGAACCACCACCACAAAACGGGTCATAGGCGGGGGGGGCATATTTAGCGATATAATCCCGTATAGCATCAGGTTTAGTGGGAGGTTCTTCCCCACGTTCCCAAGCCAAACAGCGCGCAATTTCTCGCTGTGCTTCTAGCAATACTGCTGAATTAGGCTGGTTAATCTCATCCCAAGATACCAACCCTCTAACCACCTGCTTAGTGTTGCCTTTTTTGTCCTTTTCAAGCTCAATCCTACCCAAAATATCAAACAATCGCTGCCGTTCCCGATTCTGTGCTTCTTCCGTGGGAAATTTCTCTGGCCAACTGGAAGGATCATCCACCAAAGAAGCCCATAAAACCGCCCGACAAGCCGCTAAAGGTCGCCTGGCCCACCAAAGATGTAGAGTAGAGGGATGGCCATGGCGAATCGACTTTTCCCGCGCCGATTCGACGTTAATCGCTTCTAGGGGGAGGGCCACTTCAATGAGTTTTTTACGGTAGGTCATGGGAGATAAAAGAACCACAAAGGCACAAAGGACACGAAGGTTTAGTTGAGCTTAAGTAATTGTTTGAGAGCTTTCTCTACAATACTTCGATCGGTCATAAATCACTGTAGGCGCATTCATCAGCTTGTATTTTGTAAGTATTCATAATTGAGACTCTTGAGATAAGGAACCACAAAGGCACAAAGGACACAAAGGAAGGGTTGTTTATTGGGGAGAGGGTTTGTATTCGTTGGCTTCCGTAATCTTTGGACAGGAGGTGACTAGACGATTGTAGGCGATCGCATCGGTAGTCCAATTTTTTCTGGCGCATAAGCTATAAATAGGCGAGTTCTTTGGCTAAAAGGAATCACTTAAGCGTGTTTACGTCGGGGTAGGCAAGTATTTTTTCATCTACTGTCAGGAGGGGACAATTGTGAACCTTCGCTGTGGCGACAATAATTTGGTCGGCTGGATCGTTATGAAATCCAGCAAGTTGAGTTGATTGCACGATAATGGGTAACGTCAGTGGAAGTAATTGAACACCTGGATAAGCGATCGCATAATTGAGCCACTCATCGACCGGATAAGATAACTCCACTCGGTTCTTCTCAACTAATTTAGCAACTTCCCAGCAAGAAAAAATACTAACTCCAAGCTGACTAACCTGATGCTCTAAAATTAATTGTTCTAGCCGTGCTGTGAGACGTGAGCTACTGTCAACCCACCAGAGCCAAATATGAGTGTCCAAAATAATCATTTTAGAACTTCCCAGTCTTCTGGTGGAATAGCTGGTTCAAAGGGATCATCATAACGAAGGACAGAACCTTTCAAGGAATGTATTAGTTTTTCCTGATTAGATGATAACGATGTTTTAGATTGCTCTAAAATAATAATTTCCACCGCATCTCCAGCCTGAAAAGGTAATTCTTTCAATAATACCGTCCCATCTTCAGTTAAAACTGTTTGTATTTTGTAAGTATTCATAATTGAGACTCTTGGGATAAAGAACCACAAAGGCACAAAGGACACAAAGATTAATTATTGACAAGGCGTTTGATGCCTTGTTTGAGAACGGGAACGTTAAAATTAATCAGTAATCCTAGCCAAAGCCGGCGTAATTTGAGATAGGTTAACAACTGGGCCTCGTGAATGGGGGTAAGTTGTTCAACAGTTTTCAGTTCGACAATAACCAGATTTTCCACCAATAGATCGAGACGATAACCACAATCAAGTTTAACACCGCGATAAATCACTGATTGAGGAACTTGACACTCCACCGCTATCCCCCTATCCAATAACTCGTACTCTAAACAGGCCTCATAGGCTGACTCCAATAGTCCTGGACCCAACTCCCGATGAACAGCGATCGCCGCCCCAATAATCTCCTTAGATAAATCATTAGCCCTCTCATCCATAACCTTAGTGTCCTTCGTGCCTTTGTGGTTAATCCCCTTCGTGTCCTTCGTGCCTTTGTGGTTCTTCTATCTTCGTGTCCTTCGTGCCTTTGTGGTTCTTCTATCTTCGTGTTCTTTGTGCCTTTGTGGTTAATCCCCTTAGTGTCCTTTGTGCCTTTGTGGTTAATCCCCTTAGTGTCCTTTGTGCCTTTGTGGTTAATCCCCTTAGTGTCCTTTGTGCCTTTGTGGTTAATCCCCTTAGTGTCCTTTGTGCC